>NZ_JAODYT010000034.1:0-47768 GCF_029834875.1 Pseudomonas sp. GD04158
GCGACGAACCTCCGGGCGCCACGGTGCTCGGCGAGCTCAGCCCGCTGTCGGAGATCCGCCTGCCGGCGCCCGGCTCGGGCCTGGAGCTACAGATCGAACACCTGCAGATGTTGGCCAAGAACGATCCCGAGCGCGTCTCGGAAGTCATCAAACAATGGATAGGACGCAATGAGCGAGACCTCAACCCAGCCTGACGGCCGCGGTGGTTCCACCGCCAAGGAAATGCGCATGCGCGTGCAGAATCGCTCGCTGAGTTCGTCCGAGCAGGCGGCCATCCTCATGCTGAGCATGGGCGACGAGATTTCCGCCGGCGTGCTCCGCCACTTCTCCCGCGAGGAAATCGTCGCCATCAGCCAGGCCATGGCGCGCCTGTCCAACGTCAAGCAGCCAATGGTCTCCGACGTGATCGGCCGCTTCTTCGAGGACTACAAGGAGCAGAGCAGCATCAAGGGCGCCTCGCGTGGCTACCTGGCCGGCATGCTCAGCAAGGCGCTGGGCAGCGAGATCACCCGTTCGCTGCTCGACAGCATCTACGGCGAGGAAATCCGCGCCAAGATGGCCAAGATGGAATGGCTCGACCCCAAGCAGTTCGCCGCGCTGATCGCCAAGGAGCACGCGCAGATGCAGGCGGTGTTTCTCGCCTTCCTGCCGCCGGGCATGGCCAGCGAGGTGCTCGAGTGCATGCCCAAGGAGCGCCAGGACGAGCTGCTGTACCGCATCGCCAACCTCAGCGAGGTCAACAGCGACGTGATCGCCGAGCTGGAGCAGCTGATCGAACGCAGCCTGGCGGTGCTTAGCACCCAGGGCTCGCAGGTGCGCGGTATCAAGCAGGCGGCGGACATCATGAACCGCTTCAAGGGCGACCGCGGGCAGATGTTCGAACTGCTGCGCGCCCACGACGACCAACTGGTGGAGCGCATCGAGGACGAGATGTACGACTTCTTCATCCTCTCGCGGCAGAACCAGGACGTGCTGCAGGCACTGCTCGAGGCGGTGCCGCTGGAGGAATGGGTGGTCGCCCTCAAGGGCGCCGAACCCGAGCTGGTGCGCGCCATCACTGGCGCCATGCCCAAGCGCCAGGCGCAGCAGATGGAATCGATCAACCGTCGTCAGGGTCCGGTGCCATTGAGCCGCGTCGAGCAGGTGCGCAAGGACATCATGGCCGTGGTGCGGGAAATGTCGGCCAGCGGCGAGCTGCAGGTGCAGCTGTTCCGCGAACAGACGGTGGAATGAGATGACGGTCAAGGTGATCAAGGGCGATACCCGCCAGTGGCGCGCCTACCGCTTTCCGCCACGCAGCAGCCAGCCGGCAGTGGACTGGAGCGGCGATGCCGCCGGCCTGCAGCGGGTCATGGCCGACGGCTTTCAGCAGGGCATCGAGAAGGGCTACCAGGACGGTCTGCAGCAGGGCGAGGAAGCCGGACGCCAGGCCGGCTTCGAGCAGGGTCGGGCCGAGGGCCTGCGCCTGGGCCGTGAGGACGGCCGCAATGAAGGACGGCGCGAATTCGAGCTGGCCGCGCAGCCACTGGAGCGGATCAGCCAAACGCTCGAGCAGTACCTTGGCGAGCTGGAGCACAAGCGTCGTCAGGAGCTGCTGGAACTGGTGAAGAAGGTGTCGCAGCAGGTCATCCGCTGCGAACTCACGCTGCATCCGACCCAGTTGCTGGCACTGGTGGAGGAAGCCCTGAGCAGCATGCCGGGCGAGCCCGAAGACGTGCAGGTGCTGCTCAGCCCCGAGGAATACGCGCGGATCAAGGCGCTGGCGCCGGAGCGCGCGGCCGGCTGGAAGCTGGTGGCCGACGAGCGCCTGGCCTTGGGCGAGTGCCGCGTGATCACGCCGCAGGCCGAGGCCGACGTGGGCTGCCAGCAGCGCCTGGATGCCTGCATCGACACCCTGGCCGAACACCTGCATCTGACCGAGGCCTGATCGCGCATGCTGGATTACAAGCTCGACGAAGCGCTGCGCTCGCTCGACGGCGTGCAACTGGCCAAGGTGGCCGGGCGCCTGGTGCGGGTCTCCGGCATGCTGCTGGAGAGCCTCGGCTGCCAGCGCAGCACCGGCCAGCGCTGCCGCGTCGAGCAGGCCGACGGCAGCCTGCTGGATGCCCAGGTGGTCGGTTTCAACCGCGATATCACCTACCTGATGCCGTTCAAGAAGCCGGTCGGCCTGGCTGCCGGCTCGCGGGTGTTCCCGGCCAAGGACGAGGCGCTGCTGCAGATCGACGAGTCCTGGCTCGGCCGGGTGGTCAACGGCCTCGGCGAGCCGCTGGACGAGCGCGGCAAGCTCTCCGGGCGCGACCCGCTGCCGGTCGAGCTGCCCACGGTCAACCCGCTCAAGCGCCGTCCGGTGGAAGCTGCGCTGGATGTCGGCGTACGCGCCATCAACGCCCTGCTGACCCTGGGCAAGGGCCAGCGCGTCGGCCTGTTCGCCGGCTCCGGCGTGGGCAAGAGCGTGCTGCTGGGGATGATCACCCGGCAGACCAAGGCCGACGTGGTGGTGGTCGGGCTGATCGGCGAGCGCGGCCGCGAGGTGCAGGAATTTCTCCTGCATTCCCTCGGCGAGGAGGGGCTGCGCAAGGCCGTGGTGGTGGTGGCGCCGGCCAACGAGTCGCCACTGATGCGCCTGAAGGCCACCGAGCTGTGCCACAGCATCGCCGCCTATTTTCGCGATCAGGGCCAGGACGTGCTGCTGCTGGTCGACTCGCTGACCCGCTACGCCATGGCCCAGCGCGAGATCGCCCTGGCCCTCGGCGAGCCGCCGGCGACCAAGGGCTATCCGCCTTCGGTGTTCGGCATGCTGCCGGAGCTGGTGGAGAGCGCCGGCAACGGCGAGAGCGGCAGTGGCAGCCTCAGCGCCATCTACACCGTGCTGGCCGAGGGCGATGACCACCAGGACCCGATCGTCGACTGCGCACGCGCCATCCTCGATGGTCATATCGTGCTCTCAAGGCGCCTGGCCGATGTCGGCCACTACCCGGCCATCGACATTTCCGCCTCGGTCAGCCGCTGCATGAGCCAGGTCGGCGAGCCCGCGCACCTGGGCGCAGCGCGCCAGTTCAAGGAGTTCTACAGCACCTATGAAAAGATCAAGGAGCTGATCCCCCTGGGCGGCTACACCCCGGGCATGGACGCCAAGACCGACCGCGCCGTGCAGCTGGCGCCCAGCCTCGAACGCTTCCTGCGCCAGGAGGTCGGCAGCGGCGCCGAGCTCGGCGCCAGCATCGCCACCTTGCAGGGCATCATCAAATGAAACAGCAGATCGAAGTGCTCGGACGCCTGGCCAGCCTGCGCGGCAGCAGGGTGCAGCAGATGCTCGGCCGGGTCAGCTACCAGCAGAACCTGTGCCAGCGCTACCGCAACAACATCACCGGACTCAGCCGTCTGTGCGGCTTCAGCGTGCCGATGACCACGCCGCTGCAACGCGACAACCAGCAGCGCTACAAGGCGACGCTGTACAAGATGGTCGAACTGCAGCGGCGCGAGCTGGCGCTGGCCGAGGAGAATCTGGCACGCATCCAGGGCGAGCTGCTGGCGGCGATGCGCAGCGAGAAGGTCATCGCCCAGTTTCTCGAAGGCAAGATCAACGAATGGCAGGAGCTGCTTGCCCGCCAGGAGCAGAAGATTCAGGATGGCCTGGCCGCCCAGGCCTGGTGGCGGGCGCAGGTGAGTTAATTTTTCTTCGACGCGTTTAAGTCCTTGCCGCGTCTGGTCGCTCTTAGGCCATAACACCACGAGTTGGATTCGAATCATGGAAATCAGCAGGCACCTCAAGCCCAGCCTCAACCTGCCCAGCGACGCCCCGGCGCAGGTGCAGAGCGCGCGCGCGCAGAGCAGTACCGCCTCGCGTGCGGCGGCCAGCGCCGAGCCGCGTCTGGAGCAACTGCAGCAAGCCCTGCGCAGCCTGCCCGAGGTCGATCTGGACAAGGTCGCCCAGCTCAAGGCCGCTCTGGCTCGCGGCGAGCTGAGCAGCGATCCGGCCGCGCTGGCCGGCAGCATGCTCACCTATCACAGCGGTAGCGATGCGTGACCCTCAGTCGTGAGCAACAGCTGCTTCTGGTCGTCGAGCAGGACCTGCAACAGGACTGCGCCGACTACCTGGCCCTGCGCGGCCTGATGCAGGAGCTGTATCAGCAGTTGCTCAAGCGCGACAGCCGGCAGATCGACCTGCTCAACGAGCAGATCCTGCCGCTGGTGGACCAGGCCAAGGCCCGCGCCGAACGGCGCAGCAAGGTGCTCGCCGCCTTTCAGCTGGGCAGCGGCAATAGTGCGATGCAGAAGCTGCTGGCGCGTTATCCACAGGCCCAGCGCAAGCACCTCGAACATACCTGGGAGCAGCTCGGCCAGTTGGCTGGCCAGTGCAAGCGCCTCAACGAGCGCAACGGCAAGCTGCTGGCCATGCATCACGAGATTCTCGAACAGCTGCTCGGCGAGCCGGGCTCGGCGCAGCTGTACACACCGCAACCTTACTGAGTGGGCTAAAGCCCTCCCTACCGGTCTCAAGCGCCCGGCGCAGCGTGCTAGACTCGCGCGCTTCCGATTCGTGGTGATTCTGCCGTGCCTCACGCCGCCCTTGCCCATCCGCCGCGCTGGCTGACCAATGCCCAGCTGCATCCGCAGCCGCCTGCCGGTGTGCGCGACTGGCTGTTCAACGAGGATTCGCTGACCCGCCGCCTGACCGCGCTGTCCAACGACGGTTTCTCGGTAACGCCGCTGCAGGAGGGCTGGCAGCGTCTGCGCAATGACGAGTGCGCCGCCCTCGGCGTGGCCGATGGCAGCCAGGGCTGGGTGCGCGAGGTGTACCTGCGTGGTCACGGTCAGCCCTGGGTATTCGCCCGCAGCGTCGCCGCGCGTAGCGTGCTGGAAGGCTCTGGACTGAACCTGGCCGAGCTGGGCAGCCGCTCGCTGGGTGAGCTGCTGTTCAGCGATCGTGCCTTCGACCGCGGCGAGTTGCAGGCCTGTCGTTATCCGGCGGCCTGGCTGCCGGATGAGGTGCGAGAGGAGCGTCTGTGGGCGCGACGTTCGTGCTTCAGCCGCGGTGCACTCGGCGTGCTGGTGGCCGAAGTCTTTCTGCCGGCCTTCTGGCAGGCGGCCGCGATCGACGCGTAACCGCTCTGCTGCCGCTGGTAGACGGTGGGAGGAGGGCGACCCGAGCGCCTCGGCCGAAACGCTTTTCCCCTTATAATCCGCGCAACCTGCACGGAGACGCTTCGATGTACACCCGCCTGCTGCAATCGACCACCCGCCTGCACCCGCGCGCCTGGGACTTCATTCAGCTGATGCGCCTGGACAAACCCATCGGCATCTACCTGCTGCTGTGGCCGACCCTGTGGGCGCTGTGGGTGGCCGCCGAAGGCGTGCCGAGTGCGAAGAATCTGTTCATTTTCGTGTTCGGCGTGATCCTGATGCGCGCCGCCGGTTGCGTGATCAACGACTATGCCGACCGCAATTTCGACGGTCACGTCAGCCGCACCCGGGCGCGACCGCTGGCCAGCGGCAAGATCCAGCCGCGCGAAGCACTGCTGCTGTTCGCCGTGCTGGTGACCCTGAGCTTCGTGCTGGTGCTGTTCACCAACGCCACCACCATCTGGCTGTCGTTCGGCGGCCTGGCCCTGGCCGCCTGCTACCCCTTCATGAAGCGCTACACCTTTTACCCGCAGGTGGTGCTCGGCGCGGCCTTCTCCTGGGGCATGCCGATGGCCTTTACCGCCGAGACCGGCAGCCTGCCGCCGGAAGCCTGGCTGCTGTACATCGCCAACCTGCTGTGGACCGTGGCCTACGACACCTACTACGCCATGGCCGACCGCGAGGACGACCTGAAGATCGGGGTTAAATCCACCGCCATCCTGTTCGGCGACGCCGACCGCCTGATCATCGCCAGCCTGCAGGGCCTGGCGCTGCTCTGCCTGCTGCTGGCCGGCGCGCGCTTCGAGCTGGGCGTCTGGTTCCACGCCGGCCTGCTGGTGGCCGCCGCCTGCTTCGTCTGGGAATACCACAAGACCCGCAACCGCAAGCCGATGGCCTGCTTCAACGCCTTCCTGCACAACCACTGGGCGGGGCTGGCGATCTTCGTCGGCATCGTGCTGGACTACGCATTGCGCTAAGGCTTGCCGCCTACCTGTCATATCGCTGCAATAATTCCGTTATCTAATGCGGCGCAGACAGTTGAACGAACCGAGGCAGGACCATGGTTGGCAAGAACATCCTGATCGTCGATGACGAAGCACCGATCCGCGAGATGATCGCGGTGGCCCTGGAGATGGCCGGTTACGAGTGCCTGGAGGCGGAGAACACCCAGCAGGCACACGCCGTGATCGTCGACCGCAAACCCGATCTGATCCTGCTCGACTGGATGCTGCCCGGCACCAGCGGCATCGAACTGGCCCGGCGCCTCAAGCGCGACGAGCTGACCAGCGATATCCCGATCATCATGCTCACCGCCAAGGGCGAAGAGGACAACAAGATCCAGGGCCTGGAGGTCGGCGCCGACGACTACATCACCAAGCCGTTCTCGCCGCGCGAGCTGGTGGCCCGCCTCAAGGCCGTGCTGCGCCGTGCCGGGCCAAGCGACAGCGAGGCGCCGATCGAGGTCGGCGGCCTGCTGCTCGACCCCATCAGCCACCGCGTCACCATCGACGGCAAACCGGCCGAGATGGGGCCGACCGAATACCGTCTGCTGCAGTTCTTCATGACCCATCAGGAACGTGCCTACACCCGCGGCCAGCTGCTTGACCAGGTCTGGGGCGGCAACGTCTACGTCGAGGAGCGCACCGTCGACGTGCATATCCGCCGCCTGCGCAAGGCCCTCGGCGATGCCTACGAAAACCTGGTACAAACCGTGCGCGGGACTGGGTATCGTTTCTCCACCAAAGGCTGAGAAGCTGTTTACGATCTGCTGCGCGTCGGCCCTGCTGCGTTGAAAACAGGTTCGGAATGCTCATGTACAAAAGTACACTCCGCTTCCTCACCTGCTTTCGCCTTGCATGGCTCTAGCTCGCGAGATCGTAAATCAGCTTCTGCGGGTTCGCTCTTCTCACAAGGATGCGCTCCATCGTGAATCAAGACTGGCGTGGCGCCGTGGTGCGCCGCCTGTTGCTGCTGGTTGGCGCCTGCCTGCTGCTCGGCTTCATCACCGGCGAATACGCCTGGGCGCTGGCCGTGGGCCTGGCGATTCATCTGGGCTGGACCCTCAGCCAGCTGCTGCGCCTGCACAAGTGGCTGCGCGAGCACAAACCCGACGAGCCGCCGCCGGACGGTTACGGCCTGTGGGGCGAGGTGTTCGACAGCATCTACCATCTGCAGCGCCGCAATCAGAAGGCGCGCGGCCGCCTGCAGGCGGTGATTGATCGCGTGCAGGAGTCCACCGCGGCGCTCAAGGATGCGGTGGTGATGCTCGACAGCCAGGGCAATCTGGAGTGGTGGAACCGCGCGGCCGAGACCCTGCTGGGGTTGAAGACCCCGCAGGACAGCGGTCAGCCCATGGCCAACCTGGTGCGTGATCCGCGTTTCAAGGAGTACTTCGAGCGCGGCAACTACGCCGATGCGCTGGAGATTCCCTCGCCGATCAACGACCGCCGCCGCCTGCAGTTCCATATCACCCGCTACGGCAACCGCGAGCACCTGCTGCTGGTGCGCGACGTCACCCGCCTGTATCAGCTCGAGCAGATGCGCAAGGACTTCGTCGCCAACGTGTCCCATGAGCTGCGCACGCCGCTGACGGTGATCGCCGGCTACCTGGAGACCCTGCTGGACAACGTCGAGGCGGTCAATCCGCGCTGGCTGCGCGCGCTGCAGCAGATGCAGCAGCAGGGCGCGCGCATGCAGACCCTGCTCAACGATCTGCTGCTGCTGGCCAAGCTGGAGGCCACCGACTACCCCTCGGACAACCAGCCGGTGGCGGTCGACCTGATGCTGCTGTCGATCAAGAACGACGCCCAGGCGCTGTCCGGCGAACAGAACCACCGCATCAGCCTGGAGGCCGATCCGCACCTCAAGCTCAAGGGCAGCGAGACCGAGTTGCGCAGCGCCTTCTCCAACCTGGTGTTCAACGCGGTGAAGTACACCCCGGCCGGCGGCGAGATTCGCATTCGCTGGTTCGGTGACGAGCAGGGCGCGCACCTGGCGGTCAGCGACACCGGCATGGGCATCGAAGCCAAGCACCTGCCGCGCCTGACCGAGCGCTTCTACCGGGTTGACTCCAGCCGCGCCAGCAACACCGGCGGCACCGGCCTGGGCCTGGCCATCGTCAAGCATGTGCTGCTGCGCCACCGCGGCAATCTGGAGATCAGCAGCGTGCCGGGCAAGGGCAGCACCTTCACCTGCCATTTCGTACCTGCGCAGGTCGTCCAGCGCGGGCGCTGAGGGCTTGCATTCGTTGTCGCGAGCCCCCACCCTCTAGCGGTCATTGGCCAATTCGAACCTTCATGGACCCCTCCACGAGTCTTCCCGCTTCCGTCTACTTCGCCGACTTCGGTCTCGTTCTGTTCGCCCTGTTCCTGGTCCTGCTCAACGGCTTCTTCGTCGCCGCCGAGTTCGCCATCGTGCGCCTGCGCGCCACCAAGGTCGACGCCCTGGCCGAGGCGCACGGCTGGCGCGGGCACATCCTGCGCACCGTGCACAACCAGATGGACGCCTACCTGTCGGCCTGCCAGCTGGGCATCACCCTGGCCTCGCTGGGCCTGGGCTGGGTCGGCGAGCCGGCCTTCGCCGAACTGCTCACCCCGCTGCTGGCGGCCATCGGCATCGAGTCGCCGAGGCTGATTCACGGCATCGCCTTTTTCACCGCGTTCTCGATCATTTCCTACCTGCATATCGTCGTCGGCGAGCTGGCGCCCAAGTCCTGGGCGATCCGCAAGCCCGAGCTGCTCTCGCTGTGGACGGCTGCGCCGCTGTACGCCTTCTACTGGCTGATGTACCCGGCGATCTTCCTGCTCAACGCCAGCGCCAACGCCATCCTGCGCATCGCCGGGCAGGGCGAGCCGGGCCCGCATCACGAGCACCACTACAGTCGCGAGGAGCTCAAGCTGATCCTGCATTCCAGCCGCGCCGGCGCGCCCACCGACCAGGACCTGCGCGTGCTGGCCTCGGCGGTGGAGCTGGGCGAGCTGGAGGTGGTGGACTGGGCCAACTCGCGCGAAGACCTGGTCTTCCTGGAGCTCAACGCCAGCCTCGATCAGGTGTTCGCCACCTTCCGCCGGCACAAGTACAGCCGCTACCCGATCTTCGACGAGAGCAAGGGCGAGTTCGTCGGCGTGCTGCATATCAAGGACCTGCTGCTGCAGCTGTCGCTGCTGGAGATGCTGCCGTCCGCGCTCAACCTGGCGGATCTGATGCACCCGCTGGAGCGGGTCAACCGGCACATGCCGCTGTCGCAGCTGCTCGAGCAGTTCCGTCAGGGCGGCGCGCATTTCGCCCTGGTCGAGGAGGCCGATGGCAAGGTGATCGGCTACCTGACCATGGAGGACGTGCTCGAAGCGCTGGTCGGCGATATTCAGGACGAGCACCGCAAGGCCGAGCGTGGCATCCTCGCCTACCAGCCGGGCAAGCTGCTGGTGCGCGGCGACACGCCGCTGGCCAAGGTCGAGCGCCTGCTTGGCGTCGACCTCGACCATATCGAGGCCGAGACCCTCGCCGGGCTGATCTACGAGACGCTCAAGCGCATGCCCGAGGAGGAAGAGGTGCTGGAAACCGAGGGCCTGCGCATCATCGTCAAGAAGATGAAGGGGCCCAAGGTGGTGCTGGCCAAGGTGCTCAAGATCGCCTGAGGCAGCCCGTCACCGGCCAGGCTCGCAACGAGCCGGCCGGGTGACCATTCGGTCAACATTTTCTCCTCTGGCGCAGTCTCATTCAGGCTTCGTTCAGTTTCGCAACCACTCATCGGGTTTACCGAATCGCCGTGGTCAGGGGCAGTCTAGGAACTTACGTCCCACCTTTTGTGGTGAGCGGCGTTATCCACTCATTGCCAAGGACATAGTCATGCAGCTGACCAGCATAACCCCCAAAGCTACTCTCGCCCTGTGCCTGGCGGGCGCCTCGCAGGCCTATGCAGACTCGGTCACCGATCCGATTTCCACCCTCGGTGTGATCGCTTCGCACAACCAGTACAAGCTGACCGTGGACGACGAAAGCGACAAGGAACGCCTCAACCAGGGCGGTCTGTTCTTCCACTTCGGCAACAAGCTGACGGGGCAGGAAGGTTTCATCTACCAGGCCGGCATCGAAGGCCAGTACCGTGACAAGGACGATGTGGAATACAAGTCCTCGCGTGCCGACCTCGACCTCGGCCTGCGTGCCGCGCTGAGCCCCAACAACTACGTCGACGTGATCGTCGGTGGCGGTTACGACTGGGGTCGTATCGAGCAGGACGACGTCGGCCCGCTCGACAGCAACGTCAAGCTCACCAGCAAGTCGCCATTCGCCAAGGCCGGGCTGGGTTACAACTACCTGACCCCGGACTACACCCTGCGTCTGGAAGTCGGCGCGCGTTACTCCATCGACCCGGAGGCACGCCTGAAGGTCGACGGCGACAGCGACTCGGTGGACCTGAAGAACAAGGTCAACCCCTACGGCGAGCTGACCATGCTGTGGAACAAGGGCATCAACAACCTGCCGATCAGCACCAGCCTGTACTACACCCAGACCCGCTACGAGCTCGACAGCAACAGCGAACTCGCCGAGCGCAGCAAGCTCAAGCAGGAGCAGGTCGGCCTGCGCGTCGGTCTGGCGTTCTAGGCGCCCGCGGCCCCGATGCCCTCGCGGCATCGGGCCGTTGCCAGGTGTGCGCCGGCCTCAGGCGGAGGAGGACTTCGTGTGGCCGGCGCGCGCCATATCGATGCCGCGTAATGCCGGTCGGCAGCGGCGCAGCAGCAGACCCAGGGTCACGGCGTACAGGCCGATGACCGCCAGCCCCACCCACTGGATCTCGAACGGGGTGAACTTGAACGCCAGCACCAGCGCGCCGAGCAGGGCGAAGTGGCAGGCGATGAAGCGCCCGCGCCCCAGCCGCTGCACGCTCAGCCCCAGGTTGTCGCTGTACAGGCGCACCAGCGAGTCCACCGAGTTGATGACGAAGATCACCCCGACAGCCAGCATGGCCAGCTTCCACTGAGGCGCGACGGCGATGTCCGCGGCGAAATAGTGGTGCAGCACGGCGAACCAGATCGCCAGCGGAATCGACGGGATGATCAGCAGCGCCAAGAGCAGTTGGTAGGTTCGCAGGCCGCCGACGAAGCGCGAGACGAACTGGCCGATCATGATGCTCCAGGCGAACCACCAGAACAGGTAGAAGGCGTGGTAGTCGCTCAGCGGCAGGATGAACCGTGGCAGCTCGGCGAAGTAGCCGCTGCCGATGTCCGCCGCGGCCCTGGCGAGGTGAGCGGGGGTGAACGCGCCGACCAGCGCCATGCCCAGGATCAGCGCGAAGAACAGCCAGGTGGAGGCGACGCTGAGAATCTTCAGGTAACGAATGTCGGTGCTCGAATAGATCGCCGCGAGGAGGATCGCCACCACCGTGAGGTAGTGCCAGGTCTCGCTGACCTCCGGGGCGTACCAGGCGATGTTGACCAGGAACAGGTAGGCGGTGAAGGCACAGGTGGAGACGATCACCAGGTTGTTCACCAGCTTCACCGGGCGCAGCTCGAACAACTTCACCTTGGGCTCGATCACGCAGAAGTAGAAGGTGGTGATGAAGTAGAACGCCCAGATCAGGAAACCCCAGAAGCCGAAGGCCACCGCCAGCGGGTTGGAGAACTGGTAGGGCTCCTCGCTGGCGTAGGTGGGGAATTCGGTGAGCGGGAAGATGATCAGGCCCATGTCCAGGCCGGAAGTGAAGAGAATGGCGAGGAAGGTGAACAGCCCCACCGGCTCGCTGCCGGTGCAGCGCAGCCTGCCCCAGCGCAGCAGTACCCAGAGGGTCAGACCGAGCAGGGCGAGAATCGCAGCGGAGAGGATCAAGGACATCGATGCGTGGCCTCGTGGGTTCTTATAGGTCTTGCCCGGTTTTGCTCCGGGGGGCTCTGGATACTGCGGCAAGCCCGGCGGCTGCACATGTCCGAGGACGTCACCTGGTGCTCCGATTACGGCCTGACCGCCCCCCATCCTCCGGCTGGAGGCGCAGTCGCGCTCTTGGCTGGCGAGGCCTATCTGGAGTAGGGTCGGCTTGGGCAACTGTCGTAGGAGAGAGCGATGCGCAAATGGCAATGCGTGGTCTGCGGCTTCATCTATGACGAAGCCGAGGGGTTGCCCGAGGAGGGCATCGCGCCCGGTACGGCCTGGGAGGACCTCCCTGCCGACTGGGTATGCCCCGACTGCGGCGTCGGCAAGGCGGATTTCGAAATGATCGAAATCGCCTGACCCGCCCGCAACGCCAACCACTGGTGACGGCCGCGCGGGCCGTCGCGTCGTTTTCGCAGAGGAATCACAGCATGAGTGCACCTGTCGTCATCGTCGGTACCGGCCTGGCCGGCTACAACCTGGCCAAGGAGTGGCGCAAGCTCGACGCGCAGACGCCGCTGCTGCTGATCACCGCCGACGACGGACGTTCCTATTCCAAGCCGATGCTGTCCACCGGCTTCGGCAAGAACAAGGACGCCGACGGCCTGGCGATGGCCGAGGCGGGCGCCATGGCCGAACAGCTCAACGCGGAAATTCGCACCCATACCCGCATCACCGGCATCGACCCCGGGCACAAGCGTCTGTGGATCGGCGAAGAGGCCGTGCCTTACCGTGATCTGGTGCTGGCCTGGGGCGCCGAGCCGATCCGCGTGCCGGTGGAGGGCGATGCCCAGGACGCCATCTACCCCATCAATGACCTGGAGGATTACGCACGTTTTCGCAGCGCCGTGGCCGGCAAGCGCCGCGTGCTGATTCTCGGCGCCGGCCTGATCGGCTGCGAGTTTGCCAACGACCTCAGCGCCGGCGGCTATCAGATCGAAGTGCTGGCGCCCTGCGAGCAGGTGATGCCCGGGCTGCTGCACCCGGCCGCCGCTGCTGCCGTGCAGGCTGGCCTGGAGGGACTGGGCGTGGGCTTTCACCTCGGGCCGGTGCTGGCCAGTCTCGATCGTCAGGGCGATGCGCTGCAGGCCACGCTGTCCGATGGCAGCCTGATCGCGTGCGACGCGGTGGTCTCTGCCGTCGGCCTGCGCCCGCGCACCGCCCTGGCCGCAGCGGCCGGCCTCGACATCAATCGCGGGGTGATGGTGGACCGCCAGTTGCGTACCTCCCACGCCAACATCTACGCCCTGGGCGACTGCGCCGAGGTCGATGGCCTCAATCTGCTCTACGTGATGCCGCTGATGGCCTGCGCCCGCGCCCTCGCCAAGACCCTGGCCGGCGAGCCGACAGCTGTCGGCTACGGGCCCATGCCGGTCACGGTGAAGACCCCGGTATGCCCGCTGGTGGTGTCGCCACCGCCGCGTGGCAGCCACGGCGAATGGACCGTGGAAGGCAGCGGTGGCGACATCAAGGCCCTGTGCCGCGATGCTGCGGGCAGCCTGCTGGGCTATGCCCTGACCGGCGCCGCGGTGCAGGAGAAGCTGGCGCTGAACAAGGAATTGCCGCCGCTGCTGGCGTGATCGCCTGGCGTTCTGTCGGATACGCCACGAAATTGCCCGGCTAAAGTGTCGGACAACACTGGCGCAGCGCGATGCGGCATGCCATTCTCCAAGGGTCTGCCGCAGCGCAGAGCTGTTGCGGCGCCTTAGGCGCTGTTCTGGAAGAACAGCACGGACACAACAACAAAAAACCGTCAAAGAGGCATCTATGCGTAAACCGGAACTCGCCGCCGCCATCGCCGAAAAGGCTGATCTGACCAAGGATCAGGCCAATCGTGTACTCAACGCCGTACTGGAAGAAATCACCGGTGCACTGAACCGCAAGGACAGTGTGACCCTGGTGGGCTTCGGTACCTTCGTCCAGCGCCACCGTGGCGCCCGTACTGGCAAGAACCCGCAAACCGGTCAACCGGTGAAGATCAAGGCCAGCAATACCGTCGCCTTCAAACCGGGCAAGTCCCTGAAGGACGCGGTCAACTGAGCCCGCTGCCCGGAGCCGCTCGGCTCCGGGCTTCTCCCGCTTCTCATCAAGCTCCTTCTGCCCAAGGCGCGCCCTGCGTCTCTGACGCTGTAGCCGTGCTTTTGGCAGGCTGTAGTCCTGCAAGAAAACCACTACAATGCGCGGCCATCCTCTTCGATCACTAGGGCCCGTGCATGAAATTCCGTTTTCTTCTGTGGATGCTTGGCCGTCTGATGGCCAAGGCCAGCCGTGACAATCCAGACTTCCGCCAGCAGCTCGAAGGCCGCGACATGGTCTTTCAGCTGCACACCCTCGACGGCAAGGTGGCGCGCCACTTCATCGTTGCCGGCCAGCGTGTGACCAGCAAGCGCGGCGCGGCCAAGGAGCCTGCCTTCGCCATCGGCTTCAGGGATGCCGCCTACGGCTTCGAGACCATGACCGCGAAGAACAAGCAGCTGGCCTTCATGCAGGGTATCCAGAACAAGGACATCCAGATTCAGGGCAACCCGGCGCTGGTCATGTGGTTCCAGGGTCTGACCAAGTACCTGATGCCGAAGAAGAAGAAGGGTGACGCGCCGAAGAAGGCCGCCTGATAGTCATTCCTGCGCGCCGTCGCTGGTCGGCGCGCTGCGCTTTGGTTAGGCTGCCTGGCGAGTCCTAGTGGAAAGCCTGGTCATGCGTTTCTTCCTGTTGCCCTTGCTGTTGCTGGCCGCGCTCTCGGCGCGCGCCGAGCCCGCCGCGTCCCGCGCACTGCTGCCGCTGTTTGAACTGGCCGGTATTCACCTGCTGTGCGAACAGAGTGCGCCCTTGCTGCAGCGCGGTCAGGGTGAAGCCGAGCAGAAGCGCCTCGCTCAGCTGTTTGCGGGCGAGGCCTTCTGTCTGGAGCTGGCCACGCGCGTCGCGGCCCGTTTCGATGCGGTGCAGCAGGCCCGGGAGCGCCTCGATAGCCCGCTGGCGCGGCGTTTCACCGCCCTCGAGCGAGCGGTTGGTGAGCAGCCCGAGGGCCTGGCCGAATATCGCCAGCGTCTGCTTGAGCAACCGCCGCGGGGTGCGCGTCTGGAGTTGGTCAAGCGGCTCGATGCGGCGGCGCGCACCACCGAACTGGCTAGCCTGCTGCGTTACGAGGTGGGCAAGACCCAGGCGCTGCTGGCGCTCAGGGCGCGCGGCGAGAACCTCGACGAGGCCGAGCTGCAGGCGCAGACCCAGAAGCAGGCCGAGGCCATTCGCCAATCCAGCGCGCAAGCGGTGGAGTCCTTCATGCTCTATGCCTACCGGCAGATGCCCAGCGACCAGCTGGCCGAGTACGCCGCGCTCTACGAAGATGCCAGCGTCAGCCGCCTGCTCGCCATCAGTCTGGAAGTGGTGCCGCAATTGTTCGCCGAACGCCGCGAGCAGTTGCGCCGGTAGACCGGCGCCCGCTGTCGCGAGCGCAGGTCAGGCGCGAATTCACCGGCGCGACTGGGCAGGTCGCGACCTCAGTGCGGGTGCTGGAACTGCGCCGCCAGCTCACGCAGCGCTACTTCGGCGCTGAGCACCTTGCTCACGGCGTCTTCGGCCTTTTCCCGGCTCAGGCCCAGGGCCTCGAACAGTTCCTCGGGAATCTCCCCCTGCGGCCCGGCGCCGATACCGCGATTGCGCAGCAGGCTCACGGCCAGGCACACCAGATTGGGGAAGGCGGCGTTGTCGCCGGCGTAGCTCGGGTCGTGCTGGAAGCGCAGGCCGGTGGCCAGTTCCTCCGGCATGTCCCAGTGGCGCATCAGCCAGGCGCCGATCTGTTCGCGGGTGATGCCGAGCAGGTGCTGCTCGATATGGCTGGCAGGCAGGTGCGGGTTGACCTCCAGGTGGCGGCAGATCAGCGAGAAGTGCGGCGGGAACACGTGCGCCAGCACCAGATAGCCGAAGTTGTGCAGCAGACCGGCGAGGTAGGTCAGGCCGGCTTCCGGGCGCTGGGCGCGGGGCATGGCGCGGGTCAGGCCTTCGATCACCGCGGCGGTGTAGATCGCCTGTTGCCAGTAGGGCGTGGCGTGCTGCGGCTGGTCCTTGGGCAGGCTGAGGGTCTTGCCCAACGCCAGGCCAAGGGCCAGGTTGATCACCAGGTCGAAGCCCAGCACGCGGACGATGGCATCTTCCACCGAGCGGATCTTGCCGGGCGCGGCGTAATAGGGCGATGCCGCCCAGCTGATCACCTGAGCCGCCAGCGCCGGGTCGGTTTCCACCACGCCGGTGATGTCGTCGACCGTGGCGTTGGGGTCGACCCGCAGCTTGATGATCTTCTGCGCGGTTTCCGGCAGCGGTGGAATCTCGATGGTTTCTTCCAGTCGCTGCTGGATGCGCCGTGCGGTGAAGGCCTGGACCGCCTGGGTGATCTCGGCGCGGTCGTCATCGGGGCGGTCGAGGTTCGGCCGGATCGCCAGCACCGGCTCGCCGAAGCGCGCCGCGCTGGCCTTGCTCAGCAGGCTCTTGTAGGCCTCGGTGGGAATCTCCAGCAGCACGCCGGGCTGACCGGACTCGATCAGCAGGCTGGGCACCTGCAGCAGGCGCTCCTCGTACAGGCAGGGTGAACTGGTCAGCGGCGGCAGGCCAGGCAGCGCGGTCAGGTTGTGCTTGCCGAGCATGCGCTCCAGGCGCTCCGGTTTGACCGCGGTGAGCTGGCGCCCGGTCAGTTCGGCCAGGCGCGCCAGGTCGAGCAACTGGCTGCGCGGATAGAGCACCAGCAGTGCGCCGACCGCGTCATCCACCAGCACGGCCTGCACCCGAGCCGCCGCCGGCAGGCCGGGCACCTCGGTGCGCGCCTGGAAGGGGACGGCGAGTTTTTCCAGCAGCTGCGCGATCACGGCAGGCGGTTGCGCAGAGGCGTTGGGGGCGAGGGCGGCTTCAGTCATATCGGTATCCGGCGTTGGCACATCTGCCCCGGAGTATAACCAGCGGGCATTTGTGCAAAGGTTCGTGGCGACGGTTGTCCTGTGAACAGGTTCACACTTGACCGTATTGCTGGCCGTGACGCAACCAGCGCTCCAGCAATGGAGCCACATGTTGTGGCCAATGTTCCAATAGTGCCTGCGCGGCATCGCGCACGGCGGGCAGCAGGTCGGCGTCGCGCATCAGGTCGGCGACCTTGAATTGCAGCAGACCGGTCTGCCGGGTACCGAGCATTTCCCCGGGACCGCGCAGCTCCAGATCCTTCTCGGCGATGACGAAGCCATCGGTGGTCTCGCGCATGATCGCCAGGCGTTCGCGGCCCAGTTGCGACAATGGCGCGTGATAGAGCAGCACGCAATGACTGGCGGCGCTGCCGCGACCGACCCGGCCGCGCAGCTGGTGCAGCTGGGCCAGGCCCAGGCGCTCGGGGTTCTCGATGATCATCAGGCTGGCGTTGGGCACGTCGACGCCCACCTCGATCACCGTGGTGGCCACCAGCAGCTGCAGGTGGCCCTGCTTGAACTCGTCCATCACCGCGGCCTTCTCGGCCGGTTTCATGCGCCCGTGGATAAGCCCGACGCGCAGCTCGCCGAGCGCGGCGGAGAGCTCCTCGAAGCTGGTTTCCGCGGCCTGGCAGGTGAGCTCCTCGGATTCCTCGATCAGGGTGCACACCCAGTAGGCCTGGCGCCCCTGCTGGCAGGCATTGCGCACCCGCTCGACCACCTCATCGCGGCGGCTGTCGGCGATCACCAGGGTGTTGACCGGCGTGCGCCCTGGCGGCAGTTCATCGAGGATCGAGGTGTCCAGGTCGGCGTAGGCACTCATCGCCAGGGTGCGCGGGATGGGCGTGGCGGTCATGATCAACTGGTGCGGACAGAGGCGGCCGTCGATGCCCTTCTGGCGCAGGGCCAGGCGCTGCTGTACGCCGAAGCGGTGCTGTTCGTCGATGATCACCAGGGCCAGGCGCTTGAACTTCACTTCGTCCTGGAACAGGGCGTGGGTGCCGACCACCATCGGGCAGCCGCCGGCGATCTGTTCCAGGGCTGCTGCGCGGGCCTTGCCCTTGAGCTTGCCGGCCAGCCAGGCGACGTCCAGGCCCAGCGGTGCCAGCCATTTGCTGAAGTTGAGAAAGTGCTGCTCGGCGAGGATCTCGGTGGGCGCCATCAGTGCCACCTGATAGCCTGCTTCCAGCGCCTGCAGGGCGGCCAGCGCGGCGACCACGGTCTTGCCGGCGCCGACATCACCCTGCACCAGGCGCAGCATGGGCTCGCTCTGCGCCAGGTCATAGGCGATCTCGGCGCCTACGCGCTGCTGCGCGCCGGTGGGGGCAAAGCCGAGATTGGCCAGGTACTGTTGCGGCAGCTTCTGCGCTGGCGGCAGGGCTGGCGCCTGCTGCGCACGCACCTGTTCGCGCAGGCGCTGCAGCGATAGCTGATGGGTCAGCAGTTCCTCGAAGGCCAGGCGATGCTGCGCCCAGTGGCGGCCCTCGGCGAGCTCTTCGAGATCGGCGTCCGGCGGCGGCCGGTGCAGGTAGCGAATGGCCTCATCCAGCGGCGCCAGACGATAGTCACGGGCCAGCTCATCGGGCAGCCAGTCCGGCAGGCTGCGTGGGCCGAGACGCGCCAGTGCCTGCTGGCTGAGCTGACGCAGGCGCTGCTGGGTCAGGCCTTCGGTGGTCGGGTAGATGGGCGTCAGGCTCTGCTCCACCGGAGCCGGCTCGTCGCCGCTCTGCGCGCGGTATTCCGGGTGGTAGATCTCCAGGCCGGTGGCGCCGGGGCGGACTTCACCGTAACAGCGCAGAGCGGTGCCGCGTTTGAGCCCTTCCTTCTGCGCCTGGCTGAAGTGGAAGAAGCGCAGGCTCAGCGTGCCGCTGCCATCCTGCAGGCGCACCAGCAGGCTGCGCCGCCGGCCCATGACCACGTCGGCACCGGCGACGATGCCCTCGACCACCGCATCCTGCCCCGGGCGCAGCGCGCCAATGGGGGTGATGCGGGTGCGATCCTGGTAGCGCAGCGGCAGGTGGAACAGCACGTCCTGCAGGTTTTCCAGGCCGACCTTGGCCAGTTTCTCGGCCAGGGCGGCGCCTACGCCTTTGAGCGCAGTGACGGAAACCGCTGCCAGCTCGCTCACCTCTGGCCTCAGACTGCCTTGGTCTGCGGGCTGCGGGCGACCGAGCAGAGGCGGATCGAGTCGGCCAGCACTTCGATGGCGTTGGGCCGCGGGAAGCTGGCGCGCCAGGCAATGGCCACGGTACGGAACGGCACCGGTGCGCTGAGCGGACGTACTTCGATCACGCCCGGCGCATAGTGGTGGCTGTCCACCGCCGAGAACGGCAGGATCGACACGCCCAGGCCGGAGGCGACCATATGGCGGATGGTTTCCAGCGAGCTGGATTCCACCGTGGTGTGCTTGCCGTGATCGTCACCGCCCTTGCGCAGGGTCGGGCAGGCTTCCAGCACCTGATCGCGGAAGCAGTGGCCCTCGCCGAGCAGCAGCAGGCTCTTGTCGTTGAGCAGCTTGGTGTCGATGGTGTCCAGCGCTGCCCAGGGGTGGCCGGCCGGCAGCAGCGCGTAGAAGGGCTCGTCGTACAGCGGCTTGGTCAGCACATCGGCTTCCTGGAAGGGCAGGGCGATGATGATGGCGTCCAGCTCGCCGGTGCGCAGCTTGTCGCGCAGGATGTGGGTGAAGTTTTCCTCGATGTACAGCGGCATGTCCGGGGCGACCCGGTGCAGCTGCGGAATCAGGTGCGGGAACAGATAGGGGCCGACGGTGTAGATGGCGCCGATCTTCAGCGGGGCGGTCAGCTGGTTCTTGCCGGCCTGGGCCAGCTCGCGAATGCCCTGGGCCTGCTCCAGCACCTTCTGCGCCTGGGTGACGATGCCCTCACCGACCGGGGTCAGGCGCACGGCGCTCTTGCTGCGCTCGAAGATCAGTACGCCGAGCTCGTCCTCCAGCTTCTTCACGCCCACCGACAGGGTCGGCTGGCTGACGTGGCAGCGTTCCGCGGCGCGGCCGAAATGCTGTTCCTGGGCGAGGGTGACGATGTAGCGCAGTTCGGTGAGGGTCATAGTGTTTATCCATTAAGTTGCCGCCAAGCATAGCCTTTGCAAACAGATGAACCAACCGCGCTAACAGGCTGTTGCAAAACTATCTCGATTTAGGCTGATACGGCGCTCTCCGTCCTGTAATCGATGCCGCCGCTGACGGCCTCAAGCGGCCTGTTACACTGCGCCGTCGCATAACAGTCATGGAGAACGGCATGTCGGAATGCAACAGCCTGCTGATCGCCGGGTGTGGCGATGTCGGTACCCGTCTTGGCCTGCGCATGGCCGAGCAGGGCTGGCGCGTGCTGGGCCTGCGCCGCAATGTGGCCGCGCTGCCGGCCGCCATCGAGCCGCTGGCCGGCGATCTGCAGGCCGACGCCTGTCCCGCGGATTGGCCGCAGGGACAGCTGGACTATCTGGTGTACTGCGCCGCCGCCACCCAGCACGATGAAGCCGGCTACCGCGCGGCCTATGTCGACGGCCTGCGCCGCGTGCTGGGCTGGCTGGGGCAGCATGGTCAGCGACCGCGGCGCATCCTGTTCGCCTCCAGCAGCGGCGTTTACGGGCAGCAGGAGGGCGAGTGGATCGACGAGGACTCTGCCGCCGAAGCGCAAAGCTTTTCCGCCGTGATCATGCGCGAGGCCGAACGTGTGGCGTTCGCCAGCGGCCTGCCGGCCACCACGGTGCGCCTGACCGGGCTCTACGGACCGGGGCGCGAATGGCTGCTGAGCCAGGTGCGCGGTGGCTATCGGGTCAGCGAGACGCCACCGCTGTACGGCAACCGCATTCATGTCGATGACGCAGCGGGGCTGCTCGCCACGCTGTTGCAGGCGGACGCCGCCGGCGTGCCCCTGGCTGCTTGCTACCTTGGGGTGGACGACGAGCCGGCGCCGCTGCACGAGGTGGTGGCCTGGTTGCGCGAACGCCTGGGCGTCAGCCACTGGAGCGATGAGCAGCGCGTGCGCCGCGCCGGCAGCAAGCGTTGCAGCAATGCCCGCGCCCGCGCTTTGGGGTGGGCGCCGCAGTATCCCAGCTATCGCGAGGGTTATGCGGCGATCCTCGCCGGGGGCTGAGATGGATGCCAACCGCCTGCTGGCCAAACCCTGGCTGCCGGGAGTCGAGCTGTTCCATGCCGACTTCTCCGGGCAGGCGTTCGGCCGTCACAGTCACGATGCCTTTGCCATCGGCGGTATCGTGCAGGGTGTCGGCGGTTACCAGTGCCGTGGTCAGCGCTATGCGCTGCCTGCCGGAACCTTGTCGCTGATGAATCCCGAGGAGCCGCATACCGGGCATGCCGAGTCGCCGCGCGTGGTGTATCGCATGCTCTATGTCGAGGAGTCGCGGCTGCCGGCGCTGCTCGGGCGCAAGCGCCTGCCCAATGGCTTCAGCACGCTCAACCCGCATGACGACGGCCAGGTCTTGGCAGGCCTGGCGCGTCTGGCGGGCGAGTTCGAGCGGGGCGATGCGCTGGCGCTGGAGAGCGAACTGCTGGCCCTGTTGGAGCTGGTATTCGTCCGCCACGGCGGCTTGCGCGAGGCGCGCCCGGCATTTCGCGACAGCGGGGTGACGGCGTACCTGCGTGATTACCTGGAAGCGCATTACGCCGAGGCCGTCAGTCTGGAGCAGCTGGCCGCATTGGTGCAGCGTCATCCACGCCACCTGATCGACGCCTTCCGCCGTGCCTATGGCGTGCCGCCGCATACCTACCTGCTGCAGCGCCGGGTGCGTGAGGCCAAGCGCAGGTTGCTGCAGGGCCAGGCGCTGGCCGATGTCGCGCTGGACCTGGGGTTCTATGACCAGGCGCATTTCAACGGCGTGTTCCGCCGCTTCACCGGGGTCACTCCAGGCCGTTTTCGCGTGCTGGCGCAAGCCTGATGCGGCGTGGTTGCGGCATCGGTGTGCAGCTCCAGCGCCTCATGGTGCAGGGCTGAACAGCCTCGCTGCGACACTGGTGAGCCTGACTTTCTTCCAATACAGCACTGCCGGCAGTTGTCGACACTGCCTCCGCCAAACGGAGGTTTCATGTTCGCGCTGTTTCTGCTGGTTGCCGGTACTCATTTCGCGGCCTTGCTGTCGCCGGGTCCGGACTTCTTTCTGCTGATTCGCACCGCGCTGGCCAAAGGCCGGCGCCAGGCCGACGGTTGTGCCTGCGGCATCGCCCTGGCCAACCTGCTGATCATGCTGCTGGTGCTGCTCGTCATGGCGTTGTTACCCGCCGAGGGCAGTTGGCTGTGGCGCGGCCTGCAGGTCGTCGGCGGGCTGTACTTCGCCTGGATCGGTCTGCAGGCGCTGGCCTCGCGGCGGGATCTGGTCCTGCCGCAGGGCGAGCAGCTGCGGCTGGGCGGGGTGTGGAAGGGCATGCGCCAGGGCCTGCTGTCCTGCAGTCTCAATCCCAAGGTGCCGCTGTTCTATGCCGGGCTGTTCGGGGTGCTGCGCGAATCGGCGATGCCGGCCTGGGGGTTGGGCCTGGCAATGCTGTGGATGACCCTGGTGGTGCTGTTCTGGGATCTGGCGCTGGTGCGCCTGCTCGATCAGGCACGCTGGCGCGGCTGGTTGCAGCGTCGCGTGCGCTGGCTGGACCGTGGCTGCGGCGGCCTGTTGCTGGCGCTGGGCGGCTGGCTGTTGCTGGGGGCGCTGTAGCGCGGCGCCGCTCCGGCTGGAGGTCGGCGCCTGCCGAATCAGCGGCGCTTGAGCAGCCAGCGCTGCGGACCGGGCTGGTACTCGGGCATCTCGTCGAACTGGGCGCGGTTCTGCGCTTCGAAGATGCGCAGCTGATTGCCCTCATGCACGAACAGCCAGGGGCTGCCCTGGTCGCCGGCCTGCAGCCAGAGGCTGTCATGCTCGCCGCTCATGGCCGCGCAATCGCCAGCCAGGCACAGGGCGAAGCGTTCGGCGCCGGGCAAACCCTGCACCTGGCCGTCGCTGTTGAAACGCACCAGGCCGCCCTGGCCGAGCCCTTCGACGATCAGCCAGTCGCCGCCGAGATAGTCGCGATACAGCGCCTGTTCGAAGCTACTGCCCAGCGGTTTGGTTTCGTCGGGGGCGCGGGCAAAGTGCTGCTCGGGCCAGTAGCCGCTGGCGATCTGCACCAGCTCACCGTTCTGAATGGCGAGTTGCTCCTTGTAGTCGCCGTAGAAGGTCACCTGCCAGCGGCTTTCGCCGGCCGCTTGCAGGCGGCCCTCGGCCAGTTCGAAGCCGTTGCTGTAGCTGGCCTGCTGCCGCTCCGGGTGGATCTGCCATTCGAGGTTCGGGCCGTAGGCGAGCAGCGCTTCGCGCAGGCGACCACTCTCGCGCGCGGCATCGATGGCCGCCTGGTTGATCCAAGTACCGCTGGGGTCGTTGCTCGGTTTGCTGGCGCAACCGGCCAGGAGGGTGCTGCATAGCAGCAGGGCGATCAGGCGCATGGTCGTCTCCATGCCGGCAGGGAGGGGAAGAGGGCGGGGCGTTTGCCCCGCCGCAGGACTTATTCGAGTACCAGAATAGCGTCCATTTCCACCTGCGCGCCGCGCGGCAGCGCAGCGACGCCAATGGCGGCGCGGGCCGGGTAGGGCTGCTCGAAGTAGCGGCCCATGATCTCGTTGACCTTGGCGAAGTGCGACAGGTCGGTGAGGAAGATGTTCAGCTTGACGATGTCCTTGAACGAACCGCCGGCCGCTTCGGCCACGGCCTTGAGGTTCTCGAACACCTGTACGGTCTGCGCTTCGAAGCCTTCGACCAGCTCCATGCTCACCGGGTCCAGCGGGATCTGGCCGGACATGTAGACGGTATTGCCGGCCTTGATCGCCTGGGAGTAGGTGCCGATGGCGGCTGGGGCCTTGTCGCTGGTGATGACGGTCTTGCTCATGAATCGCTCCTTGTGAGAACTGGCTGGATCGAGCGCCCAGCCTACAGCATCGAAATAGGGGAATTGTGTCAGGCGCGTACTCGGGTGATACGCATCACGCCCTTGATCGCGCGCAGCCTCTTGATCACGCGAGCCAGGTGGACGCGGTCATGCACGCTGATCACCAGCTGTACCACGCTGATCCGGCCGTCGCGCTCGTCCATGCCGATCTTCTCGATGTTGCCATCGGCGGCGTTGACGCTGCTGGCCAGCAGGGCGATCAGGCCGCGCTGGTGCTCCAGCTCGACGCGCAGTTCGACATTGAATTCGCCGGCGACATCCTTGGCCCAGTTGAGCTGGATGCATTTCTCCGGGTTGTGGCGGATTTCGCTGATGTTGCGGCAGCTTTCCAGGTGCACCACCATGCCCTTGCCGGCCGACAGGTGGCCGACGATGGGGTCGCCCGGAATCGGCGTGCAGCACTTGGCGTAGCTCAGTACCAGGCCTTCGGTGCCGCGAATGGCCAGCGGGCCTTCGCTGCTCGGCAGGGCCTCGCCACTTTCGGCCAGCAGGCGACGGGCGACTACGTAGGCCATGCGGTTGCCCAGGCCGATATCCTCCAGCAGATCCTCGATCACTTCCTGGCGGTATTCGCCGAGCACAGCTTGTACGCGCTCGGGGGCAATCTTCTCCAGGTGCGTATCGAAGCTGGCCAGCACCTTGTTCAGCAGGCGTTCGCCGAGGCTGATGGATTCGGAACGGCGCTGCTGCTTGAGGGCATGGCGGATGTGCGTGCGCGCCTTGCCGGTGACCACAAAGTTGAGCCAGGCCGGATTCGGCCGGGCGCCCGGCGCGGTGACGATTTCCACCGTCGAGCCGCTTTCCAGCGCCTGTGACAGCGGTGCCAGGCGGCGGTTGATGCGGCAGGCGATGCAGGTATTGCCGACGTCGGTATGCACCGCGTAGGCGAAGTCGACCGCGGTGGAGCCTTTCGGCAGCTCCATGATGCGGCCCTTGGGCGTGAACACGTAGACCTCGTCCGGGAACAGGTCGATCTTCACGCTTTCGATGAATTCCAGCGAATTGCCGGCGCGCTGCTGCAGTTCCAGCACACCCTTGACCCACTGCCGTGCACGGGCATGGTTGCCCTTGGGCACTTCATCCTCGTTGGACTTGTACAGCCAGTGCGCGGCGATGCCGTTGTTGGCCATCTCTTCCATCTCGCGGGTGCGGATCTGGATCTCGATGGGCACGCCGTGCATGCCGAACAGCGTGGTGTGCAGCGACTGGTAGCCGTTGGCCTTGGGAATCGCGATGTAGTCCTTGAAGCGACCCGGCAGTGGTTTGTACAGGTTGTGCACGGCGCCGAGCACGCGGTAGCAGGTGTCGACCTTGTCGACGATGATGCGGAAGGCGTAGACGTCCATGATCTCGTTGAACGCCTTACGCTTGCCGCGCATCTTCTGGTAGATGCTGTACAGGTGCTTCTCGCGGCCGATCACTTCGCCTTCCATGCCCTCGCGCTGCAGGCACATCTGGATCGATTCCTCGATCTTGGCCACGATCTCCTTGCGGTTGCCCCGAGCGCGGCGCACGGCGGCGCGGATGCGCTCGGAGCGCATCGGGTGCATGGCCTTGAAGCCCAGGTCCTCGAATTCCACGCGCATGTTGTGCATGCCCAGGCGGTTGGCGATGGGCGCGTAGATTTCCAGGGTTTCCTTGGCGATGCGCCGGCTCTTCTCGTGCGGCATGGCATCGAGGGTGCGCATGTTGTGCAGGCGGTCGGCGAGCTTGACCAGGATCACGCGGATGTCGCGGGCCATGGCCATGGCCATCTTCTGGAAGTTCTCGGCCTGCGCCTCGGCCTTGGTCTCGAAGTTCATCTGGGTCAGCTTGCTGACCCCGTCGACCAGTTCGGCCACGGTTTCGCCGAACTGCGCGTTGAGCGCTTCCTTGGCGATGCCGGTGTCTTCGATGACGTCGTGCAACATGGCGGCCATCAGGCTCTGATGATCCATGTGCATGTCGGCGAGGATGCTGGCCACGGCCAGCGGATGGGTCACGTAGGCCTCGCCGCTGCGGCGGCGTTGGCCATCGTGCGCCTGTTCGGCGTAGAAGTAGGCGCGGCGGACCAGGTTGACCTGGTCATGGCCGAGGTAGGTCGAAAGCCGATCGGCGAGAGCATCTATGCCGGCCATGGGATGCTCCCTTGCTGACCGGTTTGGCTACGCCTCGAGCGACTTCGACCCGGCTTCATCGACTTACAGAGGCTCGTTGGCCTCTTCCTCGAAGGCGGCGAACAGCGGTTCTTCTTCGACGATGTCTTCCTGGGCGACCACTTCGTAGTCCACCAGGCCGGCAGCGATTTCGCGCAGGGCCACCACGGTGGGCTTGTCGTTTTCCCAGGCCACTTTCGGCTCTTTGCCGCCGGTGGCCAGCTGGCGCGAACGCTTGGTCGCGAGCATGACCAGTTCGAAGCGGTTATCAACGTTGTCCAGGCAATCTTCGACGGTAACGCGAGCCATGGTGTTCCTCGTAACTTGTGCGGATAAGCTTGGCCCGAGTGGGCGAGCGGACTGAATAGTCTAAAAAATCACCAGCGACAATGGAAGCGCTGTTTTACGCCAGCAGTTCGCTGAGCAGGCCGGCATGGCGCTGCTGTTGCTGCGTCTGCGACAACTGGTTGCTGCGAAAGATGGCTTTCAGGTCGCTCAGGGCGTGGTTGAAGTCGTCGTTGATCACCAGGTAGTCGTACTCGACGTAGTGGCTCATCTCGCTGACCGCCTCGCGCATGCGCCGCTCGATGATCTCGCCGCTGTCCTGGCCGCGGTGGGTCAGGCGATGGCGCAGGGCTTCCTGGGTCGGCGGCAGGATGAAGATGGACTTGGCCTGCGGCATCAGTTTGCGCACCTGCTGTGCGCCCTGCCAGTCGATCTCGAGGATCAGGTCGAAGCCCTCGGCCAGGGTCTGCTCGACCCACTTCTGCGAGGTGCCGTAGAAGTTGTCGAAGACCTGGGCATGCTCGAGGAACTCGCTGCGCTCGATCATGGCACTGAACTGCGCGTGGTCGACGAAGTGGTAGTTGACCCCGTCCACCTCGCCCGGGCGCATGGCGCGGGTGGTGTGCGAAACCGAGACGCGGATCTGCGGCTCGCTGTCGATCAGGGCCTTGACCAGGCTGGTCTTGCCGGCGCCGGAGGGTGCGGAAATGATGTAGAGGGTGCCGGTTGTGGCCATGAAAAGGATCCTGGGAAAAGCATTGAACGAAAGATAGCAGCCGTCTGGCTGGCGTTACTCGATATTCTGCACCTGCTCGCGCATCTGCTCGATCAGCACCTTGAGGTTGACCGCGGCCTGGGTGCTGCGCGGGTCGAACGCCTTGGAGCCGAGGGTATTGGCTTCGCGGTTGAGCTCCTGCATCAGGAAGTCCAGGCGCCGCCCGGCAGCGCCCCCGGCCTTGAGCACGCGACGCACCTCGCCGACGTGGGTGCTCAGGCGATCGAGCTCCTCGGCCACGTCGCTCTTCTGCGCCAGCAGCACCAGCTCCTGCTCCAGGCGCTGCGGGTCGAGTTCGGCCTGCATCTCGGCGAAGCGGGTTTCGATCTTCTGGCGTTGCCCGGCAAGCATCTGCGGCACCAGTTCGCGCAGGGCGGCGACTTCGTCGAGGATGGCGTCCAGGCGGTCGTTGAGCAGTTTGGCCAGCTCGGCACCTTCACGGGCACGACCGGCCTTGAGCTCGCCGAGGGCCTGGTCGAACAGCTTCAGCGCGGCGGCGTTGAGCGCCTGCGGGTCGGCCGAGTCGGCCACCAGCACGCCGGGCCAGGCCAGCACTTCCAGCGGGTTGAGCGGCGCCGGTTGCTGGATCAGCGCGGCGACCTGCTCGGCGGCGGCGATCAGTTGGCGGGCGCGCTCGCTGTCGACCTGCAGCGGCTTGCCGGCGGTTTCCTCGGCGAAGCGCAGGGTGCACTCCACCTTGCCGCGTGACAGCCCCTGACGCAGGGCTTCACGCACCGCGCCCTCGAGGTCACGGAAGGCTTCCGGCAGGCGCAGGTGCGGTTCCAGGTAACGATGGTTGACCGAGCGCAGCTCCCAGCTCAGGGTGCCGTGGGCGGTCGCCTGCTCGTTGCGGGCAAAGGCCGTCATGCTGTGAACCATCGGATACCTCAGGGGAAATCGGCTCGAAAGGTCGGCGATTGTAGCTCAGCGGGCCTGCCCTTTTCATTCGCCGGTGCTCGAGTGACTGGAACGGCTATTACGTCGGCCATGGCCAATTCGTCGTGTCGCCCCGCCCGGTGGCCCCCTATAATGCGGATTGTTTTCCTTAGACGAAGTAGGTATCGCTCGATGAAACGTCCCAGTGGCCGCGCCGCCGATCAGTTGCGCCCGATCCGCATCACTCGCAACTACACCAAGCACGCCGAGGGTTCGGTACTGGTCGAGTTCGGCGATACCAAGGTGATCTGCACCGTCAGCGTCGAGACCGGTGTGCCGCGCTTTCTCAAGGGCCAGGGTCAGGGCTGGCTGACCGCCGAGTACGGCATGCTGCCGCGCGCCACCGGCGAGCGTAACCAGCGCGAGGCCAGCCGTGGCAAGCAGGGCGGTCGTACCCTGGAGATCCAGCGTCTGATCGGCCGTTCGCTGCGCGCTGCGCTGGACATGACCAAGCTGGGTGAGAACACCCTGTACGTCGACTGCGACGTGATCCAGGCCGACGGCGGCACCCGTACCGCGTCCATCACCGGCGCCATGGTGGCGCTGATCGACGCGCTGAAGGTGCTGAAGAAGCGTGGCGCGCTCAAGGGCGAGCCGCTCAAGCAGATGATCGCCGCGGTATCGGTCGGCATCTATCAGGGCGAGCCGGTGCTGGATCTGGATTACCTGGAAGACTCCGCCGCCGAGACCGACCTCAACGTGGTCATGACCAACGCCGGCGGTTTCATCGAAGTGCAGGGCACCGCCGAAGGCGCGCCGTTCCAGCCCGACGAGTTCAACGCCATGCTGGCGTTGGCGCAGAAGGGCATGAACGAGATTTTCGAGCTGCAGCAGGCCGCTCTGGCCGACTGAACATTCCCCCGAGCAAGGAGCACCACCATGAGTGACGACGTGCAAAATCCGCTTCCAACGCCCAGTCCGGAAGCCCGGCAGTGGGCGATGTTCTGCCACTTCGCGGCGTTTCTCGGGCTGGTGTTCCCGTTCGGCAACCTGCTGGGGCCGCTGATCGTCTGGCAGATCAAGAAGGACCTCGACCCCTTCGTCGATGCCCAGGGCAAGGAGGCGCTGAACTTTCAGATCAGCGTGGCGCTGGCAGCGATCGTCTGCTTCATCCTGATGGTGGTGATCATCGGCTTCCCGCTGCTGGTGCTGCTGGGTATCGCCGCGCTGGTGCTGACCATCATCGCCGGGATCAAGGCCAACGAAGGCCAGGCTTATCGCTATCCCTTCGCCTGGCGTCTGGTGAAGTAGCCGGCGACAGGTACAAAAAAACGCCGGGAGCGTTTTTTGACGTCGCTTGCGACGGCCCGCAGGGTGGCCGCCAGGGATGGCAGGCCAGAAAAAAGCCGGCGCGATGCCGGCTTTTTTCTAGCGGTCGATCAGACGCTGAGAATCCAGTCGTAGTCGACGATCAGCGGCGCATGCTGGGAGAAGCGCGGCTGGCGCGGCAGGCGTGCGCTGCGCACGCTGCGGCGCATGCCGGGCGTGAGCAACTGGTAGTCGAAGCGATAGCCCAGGTTGAGCATCTCCGCCTGCTCGTTGTCCGGCCACCAGCTGAACTGGTCGCCTTCGCGGCTGACTTCGCGCAGGGCGTCGACATAGCCCATGTTGCCGACCACCTCGTCCATCCATGCGCGTTCGGGCGCGAGGAAGCCGGGTGATTGCTGGCAGTCGCGCCAGTTCTTCACGTCCAGTTTCTGATGCGCCACGTGCAGCGAGCCACAGTAGATGTACTCGCGGCGCTTGCGCCGTTGCTTGTCCAGATAATGGGTGAAGTCGTCCATGAACTTGAATTTCTGATTCAAGCTCTCGTCGCCGTCCCGCCCGCTCGGCAGGAGCAGGCTGGCGATACTTACCTTGTCGAAATCTGCCTGCAGGTAGCGCCCGTAGCGATCGGCCATCTCGAAGCCGAGGCCGCTGATCACCGCCTTGGGTTGCAAACGCGAATAGAGTGCCACGCCACCTTGGCTGGGCACTTCACCATCGCATGCATAGAGGAAATAACCATCCAGTTGGAAGGCTTGGTCGTCCATTTCAAAGGCGGAGGCACGGGTGTCTTGCAGGCAGATCACGTCGGCATTCTGGGCTTGCAGCCAGCTGAGCAATCCTCGCTCGGCCGCAGCCTGAATACCATTCACGTTCACACTGATGATCCGCATAAATGGCCCCCAAAAACACGTGCGTGTATGATACCCGAGCTCACCTCAATTAGCTAAATCCGTGCCGTCCGGGACTTTTCATGCAAGCGTATCAGCGCGATTTCATTCGCTTTGCCATCGAACGCGGTGTTCTGCGTTTTGGCCAGTTCACCCTCAAGTCCGGGCGCACCAGCCCCTATTTCTTCAATGCCGGCCTGTTCGACAGTGGCCTGGCGCTGGCCCAGCTGGGGCGTTTCTATGCGGCTGCCATCGTCGACAGCGGCATCGACTTCGATGTGCTGTTCGGCCCGGCCTACAAGGGCATTCCGCTGGCCGCGACCACTGCGGTGGCGCTGGCTGAGCACCACGGTCGCGATCTGCCCTGGTGCTTCAACCGCAAGGAAGCCAAGGACCACGGCGAGGGCGGCACCCTGGTCGGCGCTCCGCTCAAGGGCCGTGTGCTGATCGTCGATGACGTGATCACCGCCGGCACCGCCATTCGCGAAGTGATGCAGATCATCCAGGGCCAGGGCGCTCAGGCGGCCGGTACCCTGATCGCGCTGAACCGTCAGGAGCGCGGGCAGGGCGAGCTTTCCGCCATTCAGGAAGTCGAGCGCGACTTCGGCATGCCGGTAGTGAGCATCGTGTCACTGCAGCAGGTACTGGAATATCTGGCGGGGGATGCTGAACTGAAGCAATATCTCCCGGCTGTCGAAGCCTATCGCGCCGAGTACGGAATCTAGCCCAAGGTAGCCCCTATGCCTGCACCGCTCCTGACCCGTTGTACGCTGCTGCTTGGTCTGCTGCTGCCGTTGTCCGGGTCGGCTGCGGAGCTGTATCGCTACGTCGACGACAAGGGCGTGACGGTGCTCAGCCGCCAGGGTGTGCCGCCCGAGTTCATCGGCAAGGGTTATGAGGTGCTCAACGATCAGGGCCGTGTGCTGCGGGTCATCCCGCCGGCCCCGACGCCCGAAGAGTTCGCCCGCATGCAGGCGGACAAGGCGCGCGCCAGCAACGATGCGCAGCTGCTGCGTCTGTATACCAATCTCGACGATGTCGACCGTGCGCGCGAGCGCAAGCTGGCTGAGCTCGATGGCGTCACCAGCGTCGCCCGCGGCAACCTGCAGTCGGTGCGTACCCAGCAGGCCAACCTGCAGAGCCAGGCCGCCGAGCATGAGCGGGCCGGGCGCCAGGTGCCCGAACACCTGCTGGCGCAGATCAACAACCTCAAGGAAGAACAGCAGCGGCTGATGCGCGACATTGCCCGCTATCGCGAGGCCCGCACCCAGGCCGAGGCCGACTTCGCCGCCGACCGCGCACGTCTGGCCGAGCTGTTTGGCGAACCCCAGGCCAAGCCGTAACCCCCTGGCGCCTCAGCTCTGCGGCGCCACCCGCTCGAATCCCAGAATCTTCTCTCTCAGCCAGTTCGGCAGTGGCGCGCTGCTGCGCGTGGCGCCGTCGGCGTGCACGTAGACGATCTCGCCGCTGGTCAGCAACTCGCCGTCGCGCCAGATGCCGAGGGCGAAGGTCAGGCTGGAGCGGCCGAGCCGTGCACTGCGAATGCCGATCTGCAACTGCTCGTCGAAACGTGCCGGGGCCCGGTATTCCAGCAGGGTGCGGATGGCGAAGAAGTCGCCGCCATCCGTTGCCAGGTCGCCGGGATAGGCGACGCCGAGGGCGCGGAAATATTCGGTGATGGCGACGTCCGCGTAGGTCAGGTAATGGCCGTTGAAGACGATGCTTTGCGGGTCGACCTCGGCCCAGCGCACCCGCAGGGGGTGGAAGAAGCTGAACTGGCTGAGTTCGGGCAGGCTGCTCATGGGCGTTCCTTGATGAAGGTGGCCTGGCGAGCGTGCATCCTGAGGAGGATTGCGGCAAGCGCGAGTCGCCGTGCCGATGGGCTGCGATAAGCCCGCTCGATGGTCGGCGTCATCTCGTAGGTGCGCCGTGCGCACCGGTTTGCCGGTGCGCTTGCAATACCCTCTCCCGGGGGAGAGGGTCATCAGATGGCCGCGTAGCGGCCGCCGTTAATGGCGCTTGCGGTTGGTGATCAGGGTGCCGACGCCGCTGTCGGTGAAGATTTCCAGCAGCACCGCGTTGGGTACGCGACCGTCAACGATATGCGCGCTGTGCACGCCGCCCTGCACCGCTTCCAGGGCGCAGCGGATCTTCGGCAGCATGCCGCCGTAAATGGTGCCGTCGGCGATCAGGCCGTCGACCTGCTCGGTGGTCAGCCCGGTGAGCACTTCGCCCTGCTTGTCCAGCAGGCCGGCGATGTTGGTCAGCAGCATCAGCTTCTCGGCCTTCAGCGCTTCGGCCACCTTGCCGGCCACCAGGTCGGCGTTGATGTTGTACGACTCGCCGTCCGGGCCGACGCCGATGGGCGCGATGACCGGAATGAAATCGCCCTGCACCAGCATGTTGAGCAGCTCGGTGTTGACCCCGGTAACCTCGCCGACATGACCGATGTCGATGATTTCCGGCTGGGTCATTTCCGGCGTCTGACGGGTGACCTTGAGCTTCTTCGCGCGGATCAGGCCGGCGTCCTTGCCGGTCAGGCCGATGGCGCTGCCACCGTGCTGGTTGATCAGGTTGACGATGCTCTTGTTGACCTGGCCGCCGAGGACCATCTCCACCACGTCCATGGTGGCGGTGTCGGTGACGCGCATGCCGTCGATGAAATGGCTCTCGATGGACAGGCGCTTGAGCAGGTCGCCGATCTGCGGACCGCCGCCGTGTACCACCACCGGGTTGATGCCCACCGCCTTCATCAGCACGATGTCGCGGGCGAAGCCCTGCTTGAGTTCCTCGCTTTCCATGGCGTTGCCGCCGTACTTGATCACCAGGGTCTTGCCGACGAAGCGGCGAATGTAAGGCAGGGCTTCGGACAGTACCTTGGCAACCTGGGCGGCGGCGTCACGCTCGAGGGTCATGCGGGGGCTCCTGGAACAAATCGGTCAAAAGGGCAGTTGCAGATCGGGGGCGACCTTGAGCAGCTGGTTGCGGAACACGTCCTGGATACGCTCCAGTTCCTCCTGGGTGTCGGCCTCGAAGCGCAGCACCAGCACCGGCGTGGTGTTGGAGGCGCGGATCAGGCCCCAGCCCTTGGGATAGTCGACGCGCACGCCATCGATGCTGGTGAGGTTGGCTTCGCCCCACTGACCCTCGCGCTGCAGGCGCTCGATCAGCGGGAACTTGCTCTGCTCGGTCACCTGGATGTTGATTTCCGGGGTGGAGATGTCGCTGGGGAAGGCGCTGAACACCTGCTCGGCGTTGCGCTTGTCCAGGCTGAGAATTTCTAGCAGACGGGCGGCGCTGTAGATGCCGTCGTCGAAGCCGTACCAGCGCTCCTTGAAGAAGATGTGGCCGCTCATCTCGCCGGCCAGCAGCGCGCCGGTTTCCTTCATCTTCTTCTTGATCAGCGAATGGCCGGTCTTCCACATCACCGGGCGGCCGCCGTAGCCGCTGATCAGCGGAGTCAGGCGACGGGTGCATTTGACGTCGAAGATGATGTCGGCGCCCGGGTTGCGCGATACCACGTCCTTGGCGAACAGCATCAGCAGGCGATCGGGGTAGACGATGTTGCCGGTGTTGGTCACCACGCCGACGCGGTCGCCGTCGCCGTCGAAGGCCAGGCCGAGGTCGGCGTTCTCGGCTTTCACGCGGGCGATCAGATCGACCAGGTTCTCCGGCTTGCCCGGGTCCGGGTGGTGATTGGGGAAGGTGCCGTCCACTTCGCAGAACAGTGGGATGACGCTGCAGCCCAGCGCCTCGATCAGTTGCGGGGCGATCACGCCGGCCGCGCCATTGCCGCAATCGACCACCACCTTGAGCGGCTTGGCCAGGGCGATGTCGTCACGGATGGTCTTGAAGTAGCGCTGCAGCACGTCGACCTGCTGCACGTTGCCGACGCCCGTGGCCAGGTCGTTGTTGTCCAGGCGGGTCTTCAACGCCTGGATCTGCTCGTTGGCCAGGGTGTCGCCGGCGATGATGATCTTGAAGCCGTTGTAGTCCGGCGGGTTGTGGCTGCCGGTCAGCATCACGGCCGAACGGCCCTCCAGTACGTTGGCGGCGAAGTACGCCACGGGGGTCGGCACCATGCCGATGTCGGTGACCTCGCAGCCGCAGTCGAGCAGGCCCTGTACCAGTTGTTGCAGCAGTTCGGGGCCGGACAGACGACCGTCGCGGCCGACGATGACCTTGGGTTCGCCCTGAGCCAGGCTCTGCGAACCGATGGCGCGGCCGATCCAGTAGGCGTATTCGGCGGTCAGGGTATCGCCCACCACGCCACGGATGTCATAGGCGCGGAAAATGTCGGCGGGAAGTTTCGGGACGCTTTGGCTAGTAGTCATTGCGGGGCTCTGCTCCAGTCCCAGGAGATCCTGGTCTTCATCGAGAATGTCGATATCGAGGATATCGGTGTCCTGGAACAGCGGGTCTACCAGCTCGGCAGGCTTGGGGGCTGGCTGAGTGGTGGGGGCCGCGACTGTTCCTTTCGCGGGGGTACTGCTGGTGCCTTCTGCGCCGTTACGGCGTGGCAGGCGTGCCAGGCTCTGGGCCAGACCATTGAGGGCCGGGAGGCTCAGGCTGAAGGCTTTGACGTTTTTACCCGCAGAGAGTTCTTTGAGCATTTGCCCCAGTTGCTGCGCGTCACTGTTTACCCGCCGCTGCATCGCGCCTTGCACCAGCATCAGGGCGATCAGCGCACCGCCGAGGGCGAGCAGCGCGGCCAGGCCGAGCAGCAGTGGCGGTACACCGCCGCCGGTCAGGCCCGGGCCGGGGGTGAAACTGATGGTCCAGTACGGGCTGCCGGTGGGAAAGGTCTGCGCCGCGCCATCGCCCGCCTGGCCGCGTTGCAGCAGGACCTGCGCCGGGGTGTTGGCGAACTGCTGCACCAGCTGCACCTGGCCGAGCTCGGCCGGCAGCGGCGGCAGCGCGGCGAGCAGACGCTGCAGGTCGACGGCCAGCAGCAGAGTGCCCTGCGCCGGCTGGTTGTCGCCGAGGCGCAGCGCCACGGCGCTGTAGGCCAGCCAGCGTTGGCCGACGCGGTACGCCTCGACTGCCGGTTGTTGCCCGCTTTCGGCGCGGCGCAGCATGTCCAGGCCGGCGAAGTTCATCGGCGCGGGGCGGCTGGTGTTCTGCACCGCCTCGCCGCGGCGATTGAGGTGAGCATCGACCACGCCGTCCCAGTAGCCCAGGCGCCGCTCGGCATCGCCGATGCGCAGGCTGTCGGCGCTTTGCAGGGCTTGCAGCAGATCAGGGTTACGCGCGGCGGCGAGGCTGTCGGCCTGCAGCTGCTTCAGCGCCTGCTGCACGGCGGCGGCCTGGCTGCTGCCGATGGCCTGCGCCAGTTCGGCCTGGCGTGCCTGCTCGCTGTTGCTCTGGGCGAGCCAGAGCAGGGCGCCGCCGGCGGCCACGCCGATCAATGCGGCCAGCAGGCCGGGCAGCAGTGGGCCCAGCGAGGGCTTGGCCCGCTTGCTCTCGGGCAGGTCGGGAGCAAGGCTGGAAAGGGTGTCGGCTTCCTTGGCGGTACGCTTGAAGAGTTTCACGCAGGTGCTCCTCGGCGGGTCCTGTGGGGAATGGGGGTCAGTGGCTGCCGGAGTGGCCGAAACCGCCGGCGCCGCGTTGGGTCTCGTCGAACTGCTCGACCAGTTCGAAATGCGCCTGCACCACCGGCACCAGCACCAGCTGCGCGATGCGCTCGCCGATGGCGATGGTGAATGGCGTGTGGCCGCGGTTCCAGCACGACACCATCAGCTCGCCCTGGTAGTCCGAGTCGATCAGGCCGACCAGGTTGCCGAGCACGATGCCGTGTTTGTGGCCGAGGCCCGAGCGCGGCAGGATCATTGCCGCCAGGCCGGGGTCGCCGATGTAGATCGACAGGCCGGTGGGGATCAGCACGGTCTGGCCCGGCTCGAGGACGATGTCCTCCTTGAGCATGGCGCGCAGATCGAGGCCGGCCGAGCCCGGCGTGGCGTATTGCGGCAGCGGGAATTCCTGGCCGAGGCGAGGGTCGAGGATCTTGGCTTGCAGAGCGTGCATGGTCAGTTCTTGTTCAGTCGTTCGGCGATAAGGGTGACCAGCTGACGGGCGATCTTGCCCTTGCTGGTCTGGGCGAAGCTGGTTTGCTGCAGCTCGCGGTCGATCACGGTGATGGCGTTCTCTTCACTATTGAAGCCGATGCTGGGGTTGGCCACATCATTGGCAACGATCAGGTCGAGATTCTTGTCACGCAGCTTGCGCGAGGCGTACTCCAGCAGGTTCTCGGTTTCCGCGGCGAAGCCCACGCTGAAGGGGCGATCGTCACGGCCGGCGATGGTGGCGAGGATATCCGGGTTGCGCACCATTTGCAGGAGCATCCCTTCGCCGCTGCTGGGGTCTTTCTTCAATTTGTGCTGGGCGACCACTTCCGGGCGGTAGTCGGCCACCGCGGCGGCGGCGATCAGCACGTCGCAGGGCATGGCGGCCTCGCAGGCGGCGAGCATGTCGCGGGCGCTGACCACGTCGATGCGGCTGACCCGATCCGGCGTCGGCAGGTGTACCGGACCGCTGACCAGGGTGACCCGCGCGCCCGCCTCGGCGGCCGCTTCGGCCAGGGCGAAGCCCATCTTGCCGGAGCTGTGGTTGGTGATGTAGCGCACCGGGTCGATGTTTTCCTGGGTCGGGCCGGCTGTGATCAGGATATGCAGGCCATCGAGCGCCTGGCGCTGGAAGCAGTCGGCCGCCAGCTGGGCGAGATCGTTGGGCTCGAGCATGCGGCCGAGGCCGACATCGCCACAGGCCTGGCTGCCGGATGCCGGGCCGAACAGGCGCATGCCGCGGTCTTGCAGCAGTTCGAGGTTGGCCTGGGTGGCGGCGTCGCGCCACATGGCCTGGTTCATGGCCGGTGCCAGGGCGATGGGGGCATCGGTGGCCAGTACCAGCGTGGTCAGCAGGTCATTGGCCACACCCTGGGCCAGGCGTGCGATCAGGTCGGCAGTGGCCGGGGCGATGAGAATCAGATCGGCCCAGCGCGCCAGTTCGATATGGCCCATCGCGGCTTCGGCGGCGGGATCGAGCAGGTCGAGATGAACCGGGTGGCCGGAGAGCGCCTGCAGGGTCAGGGGAGTGATGAACTCGCGGCCGCCCTGGGTCATGACCACGCGGACTTCGGCGCCCTGATCCTTCAGCCGGCGAACCAGTTCGGCGCTCTTGTAGGCAGCAATACCGCCTCCCACGCCGACGATGATGCGTTTGCGATACAGCCGCTGCATAGGCCTGCCTTTTATATACCGGTGGATGTGCGCCACGTGACCAACGCCTCCCCAGGCCGGCCCCGTGTAAAAAGATGGGCTACGATAGCACAGCGCCCGCAGCGGAGCAGCGGGCGCTTGGCTCGACATGGAGGTGCCCGATGAGCATTCGTGACTGGCCCGCGGCGGAGCGTCCGCGGGAAAAACTCCTGGCGCAGGGCGCGGCCGCGCTGACCGACGCCGAACTGCTGGCGATCTTCCTGCGTACCGGTGTGTCCGGCTGCAGCGCGGTGGATCTGGCGCGCCGGCTGCTCGCCGAGTTCGGCAGCCTGCGTGCGCTGCTCGAGGCGGAGTTGCCCGACTTCAGCCAGCACTTGGGCCTGGGCCCGGCCAAGTACGCGCAGCTGCAGGCCGTGCTGGAGATGGCCAGACGGCACCTGGCTGAGCGGCTGCGTCGCGATTCGGCGCTGGAAAGCCCGCAGGCCGTGCGCGATTACCTCAAGGCGCAGCTGCGCCATGAGCCGCACGAGGTGTTCGGCTGTCTGTTTCTCGATGCCAAGCACCGCGTGCTGGCCTTCGAAGTCTTGTTTCGCGGCAGCATCGACAGCGCCAGCGTCTACCCGCGGCAGGTGGTCAAGCGAGCGCTGGCCAACAATGCCGCGGCCGTCATCCTCACCCACAATCACCCATCCGGCATCTGCGAACCCAGCCAGGCCGACCGCGTGCTGACCCAGCGGCTCAAGGATGCGCTGGCGCTGGTGGAAGTGCGCGTGCTCGATCACTTCATCGTCGGCGACGGCGAGCCGCTGTCGATGGCCGAGCAGGGCTGGATGTAGGGGCGGCGCTCCTGCGGTGCGTAGGGTGGGCTTTAGCCCACCATGATGATGGCTCAGGGAGCCATCTGCACCGAGGCAAAATTCTGCCGGCCAAAGGGACTGACCTTGTAGCCCTGCACCTTGTCGCTGAGCAGCGCGAAGGCGGTGGGATGGGCCAGCGGCAGCCACAGGGCCTGCTCCTGAATGAGCGTCTGCGCCTGCTGATACAGACGGCTGCGTTCGGCCTGGTCGCTGCTGGCCTTGCCATCGGCGATCAGCTTGTCCAGCGTCGCGTCGCAGTAGCGGGCGAAGTTCAGGCCGGATTCGACCGAGGCGCAGGCAAATTGCGGGGTGAGGAAGTTGTCCGGATCGCCGTTGTCGCCGGCCCAGCCCATGAACAGCAGATCATGCTCGCCAGCCTTGGCGCGGCGGATCAGCTCGCCCCACTCGATCACGCGGATTTCGGCGGCGATGCCCACCTTGGCCAGGTCGGCCTGCAGCAGCTGCGCGCCGAGGCTGGGGTTGGGGTTGAGCAGGCTGCCGCTGGGGCGTGTCCAGATGGTGGTCTTGAAGCCTTCGGCCAGACCGGCTTCGGCCAGCAGGGCGCGGGCCCTGGCCGGGTCATGGGCATAGCCGGGCAGCTCGCGGGCAAAGCTCCAGGTATTGGGCGGGTAGGGCCCGCTGGCCGGCTCGGCGCTGCCCTCGAACACCGCCTTGACGTAGCTGGCCTTGTCGAAGGCCAGGTTGATGGCCTGGCGTACCTGCGGCTTGTCTAGCGGCGCATGCTGGCTGTTGATGCCGACGAAGGCGGTCATGAAGGCCGCGGTCTGTGCGCTTTTCAGCCTGGCGTCGCCGGCGATGGCCTGCACGTCCTGCGGCTTGGGCGACAGGGTGATCTGGCATTCGCCGCGGCGCAGTTTCTGCAGGCGTACGGCGCTGTCCGGGGTGATGGCGAAGATCACCCGGTCCACGCCCGGCTTGCCGGCGAAGTAATCGGGATTGGCGCGGTAGCGCACCACGGCGTCCTTCTGGAAGCGCTCGAAGACGAACGGGCCGCTGCCTACCGGTGCGCTGTTGAGCTTCTGCGGTGTGCCGGCGGCCAGCAGCTGGTCGGCGTACTCGGCGGAGTAGATCGAGGCGAAGCCCATGCTCAGGGTGGCGAGGAAGGTGGCATCGCGGCGGGACAGGGTGATGCGCAGGCTGTGCGCATCCGGCGCTTCGAGCTTGGCGATCAGGCTCGGCCACTGCATCGACTGGGCGTGCGGGTAGCCGCTGGCGGCGACCTGGTGCCAGGGGTGCTTGGTGTCGAGCATGCGCTGGAAGCTGAACAGCACGTCGCGGGCGTCGAGTTTGCGGCTGGGCGTGAAGTCGGCGCTGTGATGAAATGGCACGTCGTCACGCAGCTTGAAGTCGTAGACCAGGCCATCGGCGGAGATCGACCAGCTGCGCGCCAGGCTCGGCAGCAGCTTGCCCTGCTCGGCGTCGAACTCCACCAGGCGGTTCATCAGCATGTCGGCCGAGGCGTTGGTGGTGGTCAGCGAGTTGTACTGCACCACGTCGAAACCCTCCGGGCTGGCTTCGGTGCAAACGCTGAGGGTGGCGGCCTGGGCCAGTATCGGGGTGCACAGCAAGGTGGCGAGCAGCAGGCGCATGGCGAACTCCTTGTTCCCGGTGGGACGCTAAGCTTGCAACCCTAGTCGATTTGCGCGGGCATGAATACCGAAACAAGGCGACGAGCGGTCGAGCGCGAGCGAAGGCCCATGGTCCCGGCCCCGGAGGGCGAGCGGCCTATGCCGATGCGTTTTCTCCCGCGTTTTCCCTTGTTGCTCCCAGGGCTTTCTGGTATAAAGCAGCGCTCTTTTCTAGGGGCCCGGTTCTTGCGCTGTCCAGTGCGCCCGGTAAGACCCTCGAGAAACGCGGCGCCGAGCGCCAATGACATTGAGTTTAAGCGGCCAACCCATGCCGGGTTGGGCATGTGGTTTTAGAGGGCTGAGGCATGTCGAGAGTCTGTCAAGTTACCGGTAAGGGTCCGGTAACCGGGAACAACATTTCCCACGCAAACAACAAAACCCGTCGTCGTTTCCTGCCGAACCTGCAGCACCATCGCTTCTGGGTCGAGTCCGAGAAGCGCTTCGTGCGTCTGCGCGTATCCGCCAAGGGCATGCGTGTGATCGACAAGCGTGGCATCGACGTAGTGCTGGCCGAGCTGCGCGCTCGCGGCGAAAAGGTTTAAGGAGAGAGTCATGCGTGAACTGATCCGTTTGGTGTCCAGCGCCGGTACCGGCCACTTCTACACCACCGACAAGAACAAGCGCACTACCCCTGACAAGATCGAAATCAAGAAATACGATCCGGTCGTACGCAAGCACGTGATGTACAAGGAAGCCAAGATCAAGTAATTGATCGGCTGCCTGTCGAAGAAGCCCGCCCCTACCGGCGGGCTTTTTTGTTGCGGTTGCCCGCGCTCATCGCGCTGCGCCTGAGTCATTGCCCCGGCGGACAAGGCCCGCGCTGCGCCATTTTTTGCGCAACTCGACCATCTGCGACTTACGCCCCGCAAAGCCGCGGTTTAGACTGCGCCGTTGCCATGGAACTGACTCATCCATCAGCTTTGCCGCGGATGTGGGCGCATGCGGGTTCGGGCACCCTCCTTTACGTCGTTCGCCCAGAGGCACGCATGACCGCTGCAGTTCATTCCGTGGAAGTTCTGATCGCCGAGGCCGATCCCTGGACCTCCAACCTGCTCCAGCAACTGGTGCTGGACGTGCGCGGCGACGCCCGCGTGCTGCAGGTCAGCGATGGGCAGGCGGCCCTGGCCCGTTGCAAGCGGCGGCTACCGGATCTGGTGATCGCCGACGGCGAGCTGCCCGGGCTCGATGGCGTGGAACTGCTGCGCCAACTGCGTCGCCATCCGCGTACCCCGGCGCTGCCCTTCGTGCTGATCAGTGGCCGCCTCGACGCGCAGAGTGTGCGCGCCGCGCGGCCGCTGGCGCCGAGCGCCTATCTGGCGAAGCCGTTCAACGCCGAAAGCCTGCGTCAGCGCCTGCATGCACTGCTGCCCGCTGCCAGCGGGACGGTCTCGCTGCGCCCGGCGCTGCTGGTCAGCGAGCTGCGCGAGTTCCTCGACACGGTGCGCGAGGAGGGGCAGGGCGCGCCTCTGCTCAGCGATGTGCGCAACGCCGTGAGCCAGGGGCTGCAGTCCGGCGAGCAGGACCTGGGCGAACTGGAGGCGGTGTTCGGTCGTGATCCGCAGATCACCGCACTGCTGATCGCGGCGGCCAGCACGGCGGCGCAGCACCAGGGCGTGCCCTGCCAGACCCTGGCGCAGGCCCTGCAGCGTCTGGGGGTGGCGCGTACGCTGAATCTGGTGCTGGGCCTGGCCCTGCAGCGCAATGCCCAGCTGCGCGATCCGCGTCTGGCCGAACTGGCGACGCGTGCCTGGCAGCAGGCGCGTCGCAGTGCCGAGCTGGCGCGCTGGCTGGCCGGGGAACTGAAGCTGGATGCCGAGCTGTGCTTCACCGCCGGCCTGTTGCACAACCTGGGCGAGTTGGCGTTGCTGCGCAGCCTGCAGGACTGGCTGGAGGCTGGCGGCGAGCTGAACGACGAGCAGATCGATGATGCCATGCGCCAGCGTGCGGCCAGTTTCGGTTCGGCCCTGCGCATCCGCTGGCGTCTGCCCTTCGGCCTGCGCGAGTTGATCGCGGCGTTCTACGGGCTGGGCAGCGGGGTATTTTCCCGCGAGGCGCTGGTGCTCAATCTCAGCGGCCTGCTGCTGGCGCTGCCGGCCAGCGAGCAGCCGACGAGCCTGGCCGAGGCGCGCTGCGTACGCATGTTGCGGCTCGACCTGGGCCTGCTCGAGCGCCTGCCGGCCGAGCTCTACCAGGCTTCCTGAGTGCCGCGGCTGCGGGCGTCGTCGGCCAGCTGGCGCAGCGGCTGCGGGCGGCCGACGAAGTAGCCCTGTGCGTAGTCGATGCCGAGCCGGCGCAGGCAGTCCAGGCTGGCCTGGGTCTCGACGAACTCGGCAACCGTGAGCAGGCCGAGCTGGCTGGCGATCTGGCGCATCGAGCCGACCATGGCCTGGTTGATCGGGTCGGACTCGATGCCACTGATAAAGCTGCCGTCGATCTTCAGGATATCCAGCGGCAGGTGACGCAGATAGGCGTAGGAGGCGAAGCCGCTGCCGAAGTCGTCCAGTGCCACCTTCAGGCCCTTGCTGCGCAGCTCGTCGATCCACTGGGCAGACACGCCCAGTTCGCCGAGGGCGACCATTTCCGTGACTTCGATGCACAGCTTGCCGGGCGGCAGCTGGTGCCGACTCAGCTCCTGTTCCAGCAGTTGGTGAAAGGCGCTGTCGAGCAGCGAGCTGGCGCTGAGGTTGACGTTGACCTGGGCCAGCTGCGCCAGATGACGCGGGTTGGCAGCCAGCCAGGCGCACAGGTGCTGGATCACCCAGCGGTCGATGGCGCCGAGAAAGTCGTAGCGCGCTGCCGCGTCGAGGAACTGCGCCGGGCTGACCCATTCGCCGCTCGCCGGGTCGCGGTAGCGCAGCAGCACCTCGTAGTGCAGGCCGCTGGCGGCGCTTTGCAGGGCCTGTACCGGCTGGAAGAACAGCTCGAAGTGACCGCGCTCGCAGGCTTCGCGCAGGCGGGTGATCCATTGCAGCTGGCGTTGATGCTCGAGCAGTGCGCCATCTTCCGGGTTGAACTGGCACACGCGGTTGCGGCCCTGGTGCTTGGCCAGCTGACTGGCGCTGCTGGCCCAGGTCAGCGCGGTTTCCCAATCGCGCACGCCGGAGCCGAGGGCAAGCAGGCCGATGCTGGTGTGCAGGCGGAAGGGCCGTCCCTGCCAGGTGAAGACGAACTGCTCGACCGCACGCCGCAGCGCCTCGGCCTGCTTGAGGGCCGCTTCGTCGTCGACCTCGCGCAGCAGCACGGCGAACTCGTCGCCGCCGACGCGGGCCAGCTCGGCATGGCGCGGCAGCTGGTGGCCGAGCTGGGTCGCCAGCTGGCGCAGCAGCTGGTCGCCGGCGGAGTGACCGCAGAGGTCGTTGACCTGCTTGAAGCGATCCAGGCTCAGGTGCAGCAGATGGCTGAAGCGGCGCTTGGCGGTGCCGCCCAGCGTCTCCGACAGCAGCCTCTCCAGTTCGCGGCGATTGAGCAGGCCGGTCAGCGCGTCATGTGCGGCCAGTTGCTGCAGGCGTTCTTCCAGCGCGCGGCGCTCGCTGAGATCGACCACTATGCCTTCGATGCAGTCTCGCTGAGGGCGCAGATGCAGCGACAGGTAGACCCACAGGGGGCGCTGGGCCAGGTCGTGCAGCTGGCATTCGCAGCTGACGGTACCGGCCTGGGTGTCGAGCTCCTGCAGCAGCTCGCGCCACTGCGCCTCGCCCAGCAGGCGCTGCAGCGGCAGGCCGACCAGCTGGGTGGCCGGCGTATCGCCGCCGAGCAGGCGTGCCAGGCTCGGGTTGGCTTCCAGCAGCCTGCCGTCGCGGTCGCAGCGGAAGATGCCCTCGCCGCTGTGGCGGAACAGCGCCTGGTACTGCTCCAGGTTGTCGATGGCCTGCGCCTGGCTGCTCAGCAACACCCGGCGTACACGCTCCAGCTGCTTGTCGAGCAGGGCGCCGAACAGCAGCATGCTCAGCGCCGGCAGGTAGGCATACAGCGCATAGAAGCCTGGCGGCAGCGGAATCAGGCCGACCCGGCTCAGCGGCACCAGCAGCATCAGCACCAGCGCCGCGCTCCAGCACAGCAGATAACCCGGCGCGTAGGGTCGGCGCTGGTAGACCCCGAGGCACATCACCAGCAACTGGTAGAGGCCGGTGCAGAGGATCAGCAGATTGAGGGTCTGGTAGGTATAGGCATGGCTGATAGCCAGGCCGCCCAGACACACCAGCAGCACCGCGGCGAACAGCGCGTCGCGCAGCCAGCGCAGGCGCCCCAGCTCCAGGCGCAGGGCGCTGGCGAGAAACAGCGAGCTGAAAATCAGCATGCCGGCGGTGGTCAGGTTGACCAGCCACTTGGGCAGCAGTGGCCACTGCGGCCAGAGCAGCCCGCTGAGGTTGTACAGGCTGACGTTGTACAGCGCCACGCACAGCGCCGTCAGGCTGAAGTAGGCCAGCTGCGGCTCGCGCAGGGTGCTGTACTTGAGCAGATAGAACAGCGCCAGGGCGAGCAGGGCGCCCACCAGCAGACCGCTCTGCAGCCAGCTGTGGGCGATCAGTTGCTGACCCTGCTGCGCGCCGACCAGCTGCAGCGGCAGGGTGATCGCCGAGTGGCTCTGCACGCGCAGCAGCAGGTTGTGCGGGCCTTCGCCCAGACGTGGCAGGCTGATGAGAAACTGTGGATAGGGTTCGCCGCGCTCGTTGAAGGGGCGCAGCGAGCCGCTGTACAGCGGGCCGAGCGGTTGCTGATCGGCGAACAGCCAGATTTCCAGATCGTCGAGGAAGGTCTGGCCGACGATTAGCTGCAGGCGTTCGGCCGGCGGCGCCTGCAACTGCACGGCCAGCCACCAGGCGCTGCGTGAGTAGCCGATGCGCGGTGTGCCCTGTACCGGCCGACCTTCGCGGCCGATGCGCTGCAACACCTCGCTGGCGGTGAGCTGCGCGCCGGGGTCCTCCAGCAGCAGGCTGTGCTCGATGCTCACCGGCGTGGTCAGCTGCTCGTTGCTCAGCTGCAGCAACGGCAGCGCGTCGTCGGCCCGGGCCGTGACGGCGCAGGTCAGCCAGAGCAGAACGAGCAGTGAGCGGAGCAGGTGAACCATCCAGGGCGCCTCAGAAGCCACTTCGAGGGCGCCTCAGTCCGGCGGACGCTGTTCAATCGAGGGAGCGGTCGGGCGCGCCTGAATTCTAGCCGACTGCTGGCGCTGTGATTGCGCGGCGGGTCTCATCCGCCGTGCCCGGCGACGAATGACGTGCGCATGAGACCCTGGCGCGACGCGCGATGCTCAGGCGGTGCTGGCGCGTTCCTGCTGCGTCCGGGCGCGACGGGTCCAGCGATTGGCGCGGGCGAAGGTGCCGAAGTCGTTGAAGCGCACGCCCATCTCGCGCATCACCCGGTGGGCGAAGGGCACGGTGAGCTGGCGGATGTAGAAGGGCTCCTTGACCACGAAATGATGGATCGCGTGGCTGCTGCCGAAGTTGAAGCAGAACGCCTGCAGCGGCCACAGCCACCAGGGGTTGAGCACCTGGGTCTGCTGGATCACGTTGCCCGGTTCGACATCGCCGTAGTAGTGCATGTTGGAGCTGACGAAGTGCAGGCAGAAGGTGCGCAGCACGTTGGGTCCGACCAGCACCACCACGGCGACGTTCACCACCTGCATCACGCTCAGCGTGGTGGCCGACCAGGCGATCGGGGCGCCGAGTGCGGCGGCGGTCCAGTCGAGCAGATGGAAGCCGAGGAACAGGTACCAGGTCGCCCAGTTGAGCAGCCCCAGCGGCGCGTAGACCTTCAGCGTGCGGGTGAGGATCAGCCGGCGGTGTTCGGGGTTCTTCGCCCGCAGCCAGCGGATGAAGGAGCTCATCATGTTGTCGCCCACCATCAGCAGGCGCGCGATGCCCCAGGGTTCGCCGTTGGTGATGGCGCGCTCTTCCATGTCGGCTTCGCTGCCGGAGACCTTGTGGTGGTTCAGGTGCAGGTGGCGGCGCACCCAGGGGTTGATGGTGCTCGGTCGCGCCAGCCAGACCAGCGCCAGCATCAGGTTGTGCGGCAGCGGCTGCTTGCGGAAATACATCGAGTGGATCAGGTCGTGCTCCAGCTCATGGGTCAGCGAGGCGAAGAAGGCGTTGAGCAGCAGGCAGGCCCACCAGGGCAGATGACCGCCGATGTACAGCGCGGCCGAGCCGATCATGCCGCACAGGGCGAAGGCCAGGATGCCGGCGCCGAACGCGTCCTGATGCTGGAGAATGGGATAGCGCTGGCGCAGGGCGTTGCCATGGGCCATCACCTGCTCGCGGATATGTGCGGCGCGTTGCTGGTCATTAAGGCTTGCGGGGGAGGGGGACATGCCGACATCCTCTTGTCATGGGGCCGTGACCTCACTGTGCCGCGACGACCGTCGGTGCGCCCGACCGAGCACGCCAACCTGCCTACCGGATACGCCAATCTGCATGACTGCCGAACCCACCACCCTGGCCAGCTGGACGCGCGCTTTGCGCAAGCAGCTCGACGCCCTCGGCCTGGACAGCGCCGCGCTGTGCCGCGCCGCCGGCCTCGACCCGGCGCTGCTCGACGATCCCAACGCGCGCTGCCCGCTATCGGTCACCACCCGCCTGTGGCAGCTGGCGGTGGCGGCCACGGGCGACCCGGCGCTGGGCCTGAAGACCTCGCAGTTCGTCAGCCCGACCACCTTTCACGCCCTGGGCTACGCGCTGATCGCCAGCAGCAGCCTGCGCGAGATGTTCGAGCGCATCGTGCGCTACCACCGGGTGGTCAGCGATGCGCTTGAGCTGGAGCTTTGCCGGGTGGGCGAGGTCTACGAATTCCGCTTTCGCGTGCCGCCGGGCAGCCCGCCGCCGGCTCCGGAGGCGCTGGATGCCTTCGCCGCGATCTACGTGCGCAGCTGCCGCAACCGCCTGAGTCGTGACTTTTCGCCGTTGCTGGTGCAGTTGCAGCGTCCTCGGCCTGCCGACCCGGCGCCCTGGCAGGCGGTGTTTCGCGCGCCGCTGCAGTTCGATGCCGCAGAAAGCCTGCTGCGCTTTCCTTGCGCCGCCTTCGAGCAGCGTCTGGATGACGGCAATCCCGAGCTGGCCGAGCACAACGAGGCGGTGCTCAAGCGCAGCCTCGAACAACTGCAGGTGGCCAGTTACAGCGAGCGGGTGCGCAGTTGTCTGGAGGCCCGCCTGCCGGATGGCGAACCGTCGGCCGAACGCATCGCCCAGGCCCTGCACCTGAGCCTGCGCAGCCTGCAGCGCCATCTGGCCGAGGAAGGCACCAACTACGAGGCGCTGCTCGGCGACACCCGCCACGCCCTGGCCCTGCGCCATATGCGCGATCCGCGCTGCTCCATCAGCGAGATCGCCTACCTGCTGGGGTTCAGCGACAGCAGCAGTTTCGGTCGTGCCTTCAAGCGCTGGACCGGGCAGACGCCGAGCCAGTACCGCGACGGATCGAGAAAGCCATGAGTCGCTACGACCTGCTGCTGGCTGGAGCCGGCCACGCCCACCTGGGTGTGCTGCGCCGCTGGGCGCTGGTGGAGCGGCCGCCGGGACGCATCGGTGTGCTCGCGCTCGGCCCCGACGCCTGGTACGCCGGCATGCTGCCGGGGCTGATCAGCGGCCGCTTCAGCGAGGCGGACTGCCGCGTGGAACTGCAGCCGCTGTGCCGCGCGGCCAAGGTGGAGCTGATCGAGGGCGAGATCGCCGCGCTGGATGCCGATGCCCGCGTGCTGCACCTGGTAGATGGGCGCAGCCTTGCGGCCGAGTGGTTGTCGCTCAATGTCGGTGCCGGCATGGCCATACCGCCGCAGCAGGGCGATGCCATGCAGGTGCTGGCGGCCAGGCCCATCGGTGCGCTGCTCGAGGGCTGGCGGCAATGGCAGGCCGAGCCACGGCGCATGGCCATCCTCGGCGGCGGCGCGGGAGG
>NZ_JAODYT010000035.1:0-47602 GCF_029834875.1 Pseudomonas sp. GD04158
GATGAACTGGTGGAACCAGAACATCCCGGCACCATTTTCTGCATGCGGACGCACCAACGCGAGTCTCCGTCCCAAGCAACAACGTACACCTGGCGGAATCAAAGCAAAGAAACCAAGTGTCGCCTCGTAGCTGAACACGATATCTCCGTGCCTTGGCTCAATACGGCGTGTCCACTGCGTCCAATCGCTCTCGCTGATATGGCGAATATCAGACAGATCCAAGCTGGTGCCAGTTAGATTCTTGATCCCAAGAAAGACTGGACCATCTGCCGACTCAGCCGGCGTGGCATGTGGACCGTCGTAAATCCCCTCTACAAGCTCACCGATAGCTCTGACCCGCCACCCCTTCGGCACCAAGCCCAGTTCGGACTCTTCGAAGCTGTCGGGGAACAGAGCGGCGGTGGTAGCGTCCATGCCTTCCGGCTGGCGGCCTTCGGCCTTGGCGCGCACGGGGTCGAAATCGACGAACCAGGATTTGAAAAGAGCCTGGGCGATGGCTTCCAGGGTGGCGTTGGTTTCGCGTAGCAGGGTGATGCGGTCGTCGAATGCGCAGAGAAATTCAGCAATAGCTTTCTGAGTATTTAACGCAGGAATACTTACAGGAGTTTTGCGAAGAATACCGAGATTGGTATGTGGTACGCCTGTTTGGATTGCAGAGTTCAGCACATAACGAAGCTGCTCCTCTGATCTAAACAAGTAATAAATAAAATGAGGATCCGCTTTATTTGGATCCACTGTAATTTTCATTTGGCTTTGAGAAACGACGTACTCCGAATAAGGGGCTTGTGGAACTATCGAAACCTGCCCCAAGGTTCCCCGCTGGGTGAAAACGACATCACCAGGCCGAGCTTTATTCTGCTCTAACTGAGCTGCTTTCTCAGACGAAACAAAAACAAAATCGCCTGACACCCATTTGCCCCCCATATTCTGCCCACGAATAACGGGGACTCCCTGCTCTTGATAGTCCTTGGACACAAGGTTTGAGCCGAACGGCCCACCTACAATTGCATTCTTTTGAGGTGCGGCAAGGTCTTCTAGAAGCAATGACTCAAAACTCATACCCCAGCCCCCCCAGCTTCTGCCGGATCAACTGATCGAGTTCCGCGCCCTTCTGCATCTGCTCGCTCAACTGCCTCGTCAGCCGCTGCATCTTTTCGGCAAAGGCTTCGTCGTCGTCTTCCATCTCTTCAGCACCGACATAGCGGCCCGGCGTCAGTACATGGCCATGCTCGGCGATCTCCGTGAGGGTGACGCTGCGGCAGAAGCCGGGAATATCCGCGTATTCGCCAACCTGCCCGCCTTCATCCAACGCTTCACCACGCCAGGCCGCCACGGTGCTGGCGATGCGCTCGATATCGGCATCGGTCAGTTCGATCTGCACACGGCTGACGCTGCTGCCCAGCTTGCGCGCATCGATAAACAGCACCTGGCCACTGCGGTCGATACCGCCGGTGCTTAGCGCATGGCGCTTGTCCTTGGCCAGGAACCACAGGCAGGCGGGAATCTGGGTGTTGAAGAACAGCTGGCCAGGCAAGGCGACCATCACTTCCACCACGTCAGCTTCAACCATGGCGCGGCGAATCTCACCTTCACTGTTCTGACTGGAGCTCATCGATCCGTTGGCCAGCACGATGCCGGCGCGGCCATTGGGCTTGAGGTGGTAGAGCATATGTTGCAGCCAGGCGTAGTTGGCGTTGCCCTGCGGCGGCGTGCCATAGACCCAGCGTGGGTCGCCTTCCAGGCTGCCATGCCACCAGTCGCTGATATTGAACGGCGGGTTGGCCAGTACGAAGTCAGCACGCAGATCACTGTGCTGGTTGCGCACAAAGGTATCTGCAGGCTCTTTGCCCAGGTTGAAGTCGATGCCGCGAATGGCCAGGTTCATCGCCGCCAGGCGCCAGGTGGTGGGGTTGGATTCCTGGCCGTAGATGGACACATCGCCCAACTTGCCGCCGTGGGCTTCGATAAATTTCTCCGACTGCACGAACATGCCGCCGGAGCCGCAGCAGGGGTCGTAGACCTTGCCGTGGTGCGGGTTGAGTACCGCCACCAGGGTTTTGACGATGCTGGCCGGCGTATAGAACTGCCCGCCCTTCTTACCCTCGGCGCTGGCGAACTGGCCGAGGAAATATTCGTAGACCTGACCGAGCAGGTCGCGGGCCTTGTTGGCATCGTCGCCGAAGCCGATGGTGGAGATCAGGTCCACCAGCTCGCCAAGCTTGCCGTCCGGCAACTGGGCGCGGGCGTAGCGCTTGTCGAGGATGTTCTTCAGTTTTGGGTTTTCCGCTTCGATGGCGGCCAGGGCCTCGTCGATGCGCCGGCCTATATCCACCTGCTTGGCAGCCGCACGAATCGACTCCCAGCGCGCCACTTCCGGCACCCAGAATACGTTGACCTCGCGGTAGTAGTCACGGTCTTCCAGCTCGGCGTTGAGCGCTTCCGGGTCATCGTCGCCCAGGTAGTAGTCGTCGTTTTCATCAAGCAGCTTGTGCGTAAGCTCGGCGCGGCGGCCAGAGAAGCTGTCGGAAATGTACTTGAGGAAGATCAGCCCGAGCACGATGTGCTTGTACTCGGCGGCGTCCATATTGGCGCGCAGCTTGTCGGCGGTGGCCCAGAGGGTTTTCTCCATGGCCTCGATGCTGGTGGCTTGCTGCTTGGGCGCTTTGGCCTTTTTCACCGCTGCAGCGGCTTGCACCAGATAGCCGGCGGAGGCCTCTTCGGTATTGACCGGTGCCATGCGTTCACGGGCCTTGTTCAACACCTGATCTGCCAGGCTGCTGCCCGAGGCTGGCGCGCGCAGGACCGAACCACCGCGGCCACGGCCTTTGACCAGTACCCCTTGTTCAATCAGGGCATCGCGAGCGGCCCAGAGCTGCTCCTCACTGATTCCCGGCAACTGCGCTTTTAGCCGCTCAAACAACGTTTGATTGCCAATGCTGCTGCCATCAACCGGCACTGCAGCCAGCAGGGCTTCGCCAAGTTGGGCCAAAACACTCATACAACACTCCTCAATACGCGCTGCATATTGGCGGCGCGCCGATACTAAAACGGTGATGGCAAAAGGCGTGGGGGATGGCTGTGTGACGCTTATTGGGCGGTGTACCAAGACGACTGGAGAGGCCATCCCTGGGATACCGCGGCCTGCCATGCTGTGATGCTCGTCACCTTATCCACTGGCCGCACAGGGGTAAAGCCATAGCCAATAGTTTGTGTCCGTGCGGCCAGTTTCCCCGCCCAGCAATGCGCAGCGCTTAAGCCAAGTAGCCTCTTCTTTGGAGCCTTTCTTCCAGCTTTACGGCAAGAGGCATAGCGGCCCCTTGCCCATTTAGCCCAAGGGTTTAAGGGTCAATCGCTTGCCTGGGCAAAATTGCCCTCAATCGCTCGGTGGGTCATCGATGGGATATCCAACACCGGGAGCGCATCCATCATCTGCGCTCCAGGCCCGTCTTCGTACTCAACGGCCTCGCTGGCGTAACTGGTGATCCAGATCTTTCTCTTGCCTAGCGACAACTCAAAACCCGAGTCGCCCTCAATCGCTTTCGGCAACGCCCAGCCTGTTTTTTGCAGAGCGGTCACGCTGATAATCAGATGACCGAGGTAGGGATTATTCAGAAAAAGCTTTTCATGCAGCCAGGGCCAGAACACTGTGTCCCCCTGATTCGGCCCAACAGTGTCCGGGCTGGATGCCTGCCAACCTTTGTACTCGCGCGCCTCGCTTAATGAATCGTATGGATGGGAGTGAAAGGTGCCCACTACCTCCAAATGAGGCCAATAGCGTGTGACAAACTCCATTTTCATGCGCAGCGAGGCCAGGTCGGGGTTGGCCGAGCCTTTGGTCACCAGGGCCGATGTCTCAACAGTGGCGGTTGTCACAATAATGCGCGGGGGGCGATTGCCCCGCTCGGGGGTCATATATCCCCAAAGCAGGCCAAAGGTTTCCAGTTTGTCTTCTTTCTTCCGCGGGCTCGTACGCCCAATTTCGTAGGCCTCCAATGCAGAGGTGATCAACTGCGGCACCGCATGGTCTTCAACGGTGATGTACAAAGGTTTCATCGCTTTCCCTCCCTACGTAAGGTGCATACCTGCACTCAATTGAGATATTCAACATGTTGAAGCAGCTCGCCTATTCAACGAGCAGCGCCTACACCAAGCTGGCTAACCAGGGCTGAGTAATCGCCTTTCGCTCAGCCAGGCCCAGGGTTGCGACGCCATCTTTCACCAAAGCTTTTTTATCGCCCGTGTGCGGATTATTGACGTAGGTGCTGATGCAGGGGAGCGCATTGGAATTGCCACTCCAGCGCAGGTTGAACGCCGCCAGTTTGGGGAACCAGTACTGGCTGGCATACGGCAAGTTGTCATGGATCCACCAGGCTAGTGGCGTCCAGTCTTTATGCTCGTCGTACCAGGACAATAAGGCCGGCACTACGATGCAGGCCGCTGCCCCGAGGTGGCCTTCTGCATCCGGGTAATCCCAGATATGCTCGGCGTAGTTGCTTTCGTTCTTCGCGCAGTTGTTGCCATCTTCCGCTCCCTTGGCATTTACCGCCGGCGAGCGATACGCGGAGCGAATGGCGATACGACCGAAGCGGTCTTGCAGTGGCTCCAGCAAGTATTCACAAAGCCCACGCCCGGCTTCGATGGCCCGATCCGGGTAGTCCGGAATATTGGGGATGCCTTCGATCTGGCTGATTTCCGAGTAGAGGAAATCACGCATAAAAAAGTGCTTGGAGAGCTTGACCCGACCCAATTCTTCCAGGGCCTGCACCGATGCTGGTTTCTTCATCCTGATGTGTTCCTTGTTACTAGGCATCCATTGCCAGAGGTTGTACCCAAACCTTGTTGATTTGTCTGCGGGTAATTAACAGTCGTGATGTCTCTGCCTCGCCTGCTCTTGGGCAAACTCAAGCTTTCGCTGTAGTTGCTCGACGTGTGCCTTTTCCGCCCTCAGGCCGGCAGTCAATTCGCGTATCTCATCCTCTTGCAGATAAACCCGCATCAGCGACTGCTTCAACTGGGCCTGTAAGTTTTGCAAGCTAGCGAACGCTTCACGCCGCTTAAGGACCTGCCAATACAGGGCAACTCCAGCTCCTTGCACAAGCAGCATGCAAATGCCCATAACGAGCCACGACATCCCAAGTCCAAACACGCTTTGCTCTCCCTTTGCCAGTCCGCCCTGTTGCAGCGGACTTGAACGACAGCATCAAGATATGTAGCTTTAAGCGACACATCCAGAGTGTTTACCTGTACAGGTAAAGTTTTCGAGCAGATGGAGAGGCTATGAAGCGTAAGCAGGAAATCACGTCGGTTCGCTGGGATCTGGCACTGCGCTACCGTTTGATCGAGACGGTGGCCTGGTGGGAGGGGCGTCTGACTACAGGTCATCTGATGCAGAGCTTCGGCATCAGCCGGCAACAGGCGTCGAAGGACATCAACTCGTACATTTCCGAGTACGCACCGCAGAACCTGGAATATGACAAGCATTTGAAGGGGTATGTACCGAGCAGCCACTTCAAGCCACTGTTTATTGATGACAGTGCCAGCGCCTACCTACACTTGCTCAACCAAAATCATGACCGCGCCCCTCACATCGAAGGGCTGGCATTGGCCTATGCGCATACCGAAGTGCTGCAGGTGCCGGATCGCACGGTTCGCCCGGATCTGCTGCGCCCTCTTCTGCGCGCCTGCCGCGAAGGGCTGCGCCTGGAATGTGAGTATGTTTCGTTCACCACGCCTGACGCAGAAACGCGTCTGATCGCCCCGCACACGCTGATCTACACCGGCATGCGCTGGCATGTGCGCGCCTATTGCGAGAAGAACCGGGATTACCGCGACTTTGTGTTAAGCCGCTTTCGTGGTGTGCCGGAGTTGATGGACGACAAGACCGAAAATACTCGCGAACAAGACCCGGGTTGGACTACCCAGGTGCAGGTCATCATTGAACCCGACTCCCGCCTGAAGCCCGAGCAGCAAGCCATCATCGAAACCGACTACGGTATGCAGGATGGCCGACTGATCATCGAAACACGCGGCGCATTGGTGCAGTACGTATTGCAGCGCTATCAGATCGATCCGACCAAGGTGCATGCCAAAGCGACGGCGCAGCAAATTGTGGTGGTGAATCTGGATGAGTTGCAGGGGTGGCTCTACCACTAGCCAGAGTCCTCTTCCACTAGCGGGCTCTGCCGAAAAGAAAATAAGCCCGCGTCACATTTCGTCGCGGGCGGAGTCCAGCATGGCTGCTCACTCTCAAGGGAGCAGCACCATGGATAGCCTGATCAAGGAAAACCTCGAATCACTCCTGCAGGAAACCTCGAATACCAAGCGCTTAGGTCGTCGAATTATCAGCCTGGCTGGCTTTCTCAGCCATTCCGAACCGCCTGAGCATTTGCAGGAGCAGTTGAACAATCTGTCGCGCTTGTTGATTCAGCAGGATGCATTCGACGCCTTGCTTGAACCCGTCACGTTAATGTCCAGGGCGGGGCAAACGCATACCTTGGACGCTCATGCCATGCGCGCGATGCTGGCGAGCCTTGAGGAGGTCCGCAAACACATCGCAGCACTGGAAGACATCAACTATGCCCAACTGATCAGTTGGCTGGTAAGCCTGGCCGTTGCGCGCAAAATCATTCGTGTGAAGACGACGGATAAAGGCTGAACTTGGCTGCTCTGGGGGCTTTACGCAATCAGCTGCGGCAAAATCTCGCCTGCCGTGCCGGCAATCCCCCACTCCCCATCCTCAAGGCTGAGTTGGGGGTTGATATGTATAACCCTCGCCCCGGCTCTGCGGACAATAGTCGGCAGCTCAGCGGCCGGGTAAACAATGCCCGAGGTGCCCACAACCAGCAGTAGATCGGCTTCTTTTGCAGCGCTAAAAGCTCTTCTCAGGGCCGCATCAGGTAGCGACTCGCCAAACCAAACGACACCAGGGCGCAGTCGACCGCCGCAGTGCTCGCAGCGTGGTGGTTCTAGCTCACGCCCCTGCTCTGGCTCATTCGGCTCTGGCAGTCTGCTTTGGGGCTCACGTGCACAGGCGAAACAGCGTGGCCGCAGCAATGAACCATGCAGATGAATGACATCGCGACTGCCGGCCCGCTCATGCAGATCATCAACGTTTTGCGTGATTAATGTCATCTGCGGTGTGTGCTCAGCAAGGCGTGCCAAGGCCAAGTGTGCGGGATTCGGCTGAGCCTGCATCACCTTCATGCGGCGCCATTCATACCATCCCCAGACAAGCGCCGGATTACGGCGAAATGCTTGAGCACTGGCCAACTCCATTGGATCGAAGCGCTGCCAAAGCCCTGTGAGCGGGTCGCGAAAAGTTGGTATCCCGCTTTCTGCCGAAACACCTGCGCCTGTCAGGACGACGATATGGCGGGCGGTATTCAATGCCTCGATTATCTGATTCTGCGCAGTCATAGCTTCTCCCGTACTTAACTCACTTCTGCGATGTTTCTCAAGACCTTTGTATACGCCACCTGAACATGCATCATCTGATCACCTCTGTCGGGCATAATGCCGAACACGCCCTTCCCGCTGGCTTCTTCAACTCAAGCTATTTAGCCAACCACAGCATGCGACACATTACGTCGCACGGCATTGCAACAATTCCTCCACGGTCACAGGAGGACTCGCCATGCCAAAGCCCACCCGCAAATCCGGCCCCCACAGTCACGACACATGCCCGCTGGCTATAGCGTGGATGTTCAAGTTGATGCTCGACTGCTCTGGCCATCGTGGTTTTATCAACCACTGCTGCTTCAGTGATGATGATGTCGCTCGTGAGCTGGGGGTCTACTGGCTGATTGAAGCTGACGACAGTGATGACGGAGACGCGGTGCCGGTCTTTCTTACCCATAGATCCGGGCCCTCGAAAAAAGCGCGCAAACCTAGCTTCCACGAACGCACGCTTGCTGCGCTGCGTGCGGAGCGCAAGCTTTTCGACAAAGCCTTCCCTAACCCCGTACTGCCAGACAACCTCCAGGCAAATCTGGAGAACCTCGCGCAGCTAATTGGCCTGGATGAGATTGAGCAGAAGCTGATCGGTTTCTGCTCATTGATGAATACTGACACTCTGCTGGACGACTGTTGCAACCAGCTCGGCTACATCGGCTTTAACCGCCTCACTAGGGTGCTGAGCATCCTGCTGGACGTCCCGCAGAATGACATTCGCGTGCGGCTTTCGGCAGAGGGTCGCCTGGTGCAGTCGGGCTTGATTGAAACCAACCTGCGCAGCAGTGCGCGAAATCACGTGTCTGATTTGTTGGGCTTCAACAACAAAGACCTACTGTTTTCAGTGCGTCACCATCAGGGCAGTGCCATCGGACTCTTTCAGAGCGCCTTTCGTCCGGCCCCTGATAGCTTGTTGTGTGCCGATGACTTTACCCACCTCAGTGTGCCCCTGAATATCGCCCGCCCCTATCTGCAACAGGTACTGGAGGAAAAGAAGCTGGGGGTGAACATTCTGATCTATGGCCCGCCCGGCACAGGCAAAAGTCAGCTCACCCGCATGCTGGCAAACGAACTATGCGCCGAGCTCTATGAGATTGCCTGCACGGATAACAATGGCGATCCGATTGATCGCCGCGGACGGCTGTGCGCCCTTCGCTCAGCGATGTGCGTACTCGGCCAGCAAAAGACGCTGCTGGTGCTGGATGAGATTGAAGATCTGTTCAGTGGCAGCAGCGAGCTGGCCATGCTGGCCGGCCAGGAGCTGCAGAAGGGCTGGATCAATCGCATGCTGGAGGAGAACCCCATTCCCTGCTTTTGGCTCACCAACAACATTCATGCGCTGGACAATGCCTATATTCGGCGCTTCGACCTTGTTCTCAGGCTGGAAAACCCACCGCGGCGGCAGCGTGAGAACATCATTCGCAGCGCCAGCCACAATCAGCTCAGCCAGCCCTTGATCGACAAGCTGGCGGACCACGAGCAGTTGATGCCAGCCATCATCACACGGGCGATGAGCGTGGCGAGTATTCAGGATCAGGCAAACACGACCAATCTGGACACCACTGTTGAGTTCCTGGTCAATGCCACGCTGCAAGCCCAGGGCTTTCCGCGTCTCGGCCAGGGCCGCATGCATGCCTTGCCTACGTTTTACAGCCCTGAACTGGCCAATACCGATATGCCACTCGATCAGCTCTTGAGCGGGCTGCGTAATTATGGCGAAGCGCGCCTGTGCTTTTACGGCCCTCCCGGTACAGGCAAGACCGCGTTTGGTCATTGGCTGGCGCAGCAACTCGGCAAGCCACTGTTGACCCGCCGCGCATCCGACTTGATTTCACCTTATGTGGGAATGACCGAGCAAAACTTCGCCCGGGCATTTGAACAAGCCAACGACGATGATGCGATTCTGCTGCTCGATGAGGTGGATAGCTTTCTGCAGGACCGGCGCAACGCCCGGCATAGCTGGGAGATCAGTGCGGTAAACGAAATGCTGACACAGATGGAAAGCTACCGCGGCCTCTTTATCGCCTCCACCAACCTGATGGAAAACCTCGACGAAGCGGCACTGCGGCGCTTCGACTTGAAGATTAGTTTTGGCTACCTCACTGCGGAGCAAATCACTCAACTACTCCGCCAGCATCTACGCCAGATGGGCTTGAAGAGACCGGACAGCCTTAAGCTCGCCCGGCTACTCAGACAAAGTTGCCTTACACCGGGTGATTTTGCACTGGTGGCCAGGCGTGCCCGCTTCAACCCCTTCACAGACGCCAATCACGTGATTGATGCGCTGCTGGCTGAGAGCAGCCTGAAAAGCGCCAGCACTATGAGAGCCATTGGCTTTGCCGAGTGGTAGATCCTGGAAGGTTCGGCAGCCTTGAGGTTGCTGAACCTGCTGCTGATTTGTTGGTGTCAGGGCATCCCTATGATGCAGTTGCTTGGAGTACCGGGGCTGGGCATGATGCCAATTAGACACTTCCAGACAAGGATGCCCGCTGTGCCATCAGCCACCAGCCGCAGCACACTGACCCGACAATGGGAACTGCTCAAGCTGCTGCCACCCAAGGGCCCGGGGATCACAACGCTTGAGTTACAACGCCTACTCGGTGACGCAGGGCACGAAACCACAAAGCGCACCATTGAGCGTGACCTTGTTGAGCTATCCAGGCTTTTTCCCCTGCAATGCAATAACAAAGGCATGCCCTACGGTTGGCACTGGATGCCCGGAAAAAGCGCCGAGCTTCCTGGCATCACACTTGGCGAGGCCCTTACCTTGCGGCTAGTGGAAGGCAGCATTCGTCCCTTGATACCGGCTTTTATGCTGAAAACGCTTGAGCCGCGTTTCAACCTAGCCAGGCAAAAGCTGGAAGCCATGAGCGAAGAAAATCCTTCGGCTCGCTGGCTAGACAAGGTGGCCAGCGTGCAACCAGAGCTCACGCAAATCCCTCCAGAAATCAACGCCGATCTTCTCGACGTGATTCAGCAAGCACTGATGAACGATACCCAGCTCAGCTGCCGCTATTACTCAGCCCACAAGAATCAATATCACAATTTCACCCTTAACCCACTGGGCTTGGTTCAGCGAGCCCACACCACCTACCTCATAGCCAGCGCCGAACCCTTCGACGACATCCGTCAGTTCGTTGTTCATCGTTTCGAAGAGGCACGTGGGCTGCCCACTCAATGCTTCAAACCGGAAGGGTTTGACCTGCAGGACTATGTCGATAGTGGCGCCATGCAGTTTGGTACCCACGAGAAGATCAAGCTCGAAGCCTGGATCAGCGCAGGACTCGCGCGCCTGCTGCAAGAGGCGCCCATATCCCACGACATGCTGCTGACCACAGAAGATGAAGGCTCACGACTAACCGCCACGGTGAATGACAGCTGGGAGCTGAAGTGGTGGATTTTGTCCCACGCAGGATCCATTCAGATACAACAACCACAGGGTCTCAGAGACGAGATCCAGCAACGACTACGGGCGGCTCTAGAGCTGCATGAGCAAGCGCCTATGAGCTGATTGATGATGGTCGCCGGGATTAGGACTCAAATTAACAAGCGCCAGGAGAACATAATGGACACAGCACAATGGATCACCTTGTTCGAGCAAGCCTTTCGCACGATGGACAAGAAACTTGAGCAGGTGCTGCAGCTAAACAGCTGCCGAGAGCATTGGATACAGGCTGAAATCAGCCTTCATGCCTGGTTCAAGAACGAAGTTGAAATCTGGACTGACCTACCCCTAGGTGAAGGCCTCAAAGCAGACCTTTACTCGCAGGATGAAAGCGGTAAGACAACCATGGTGGCTGAGGTCAAATGCCTGGGCGACGGATCGCAAGCAAAATGCTTGGAAGGTGATTGGTCCGTGCGTGCCGATATCGAAAGGCTTTCCTCCGTCGACGCTCCATCTCGCTTATTCGTGCTGGTGATTGCCAAAGGCGAACAGGAAACCAATATCGGTAAACGTCTGCGTAATGATGAGTGGGTGGAGGGACGGGAATCCGTCAATGTGGATATGGGGCACGCGTTGATTCGGATTTGGGCCTTGTGATTTTTGGCCTCAGACTAATGAGCTGAGAACCTTTACACACGTAGACCTGGCAGCACTTATGCCAGGTATTACCAGCAGCGACGATTCTGATAGACCTGCCACAATCGGCTAACTATTGGCGACTCTCGGCCATTAACGAACGCTGGGAAAGAGGAACGCTGCAGCCGGGGGCGCCTTGCCAAAACAGCCGAATGGAGCATGCGACGGGAGTTGCTCTCTCCCGCTCATACCACCCGCTGAGGGATCCACTGAAGGTCGACGCCCGGTGATCTCGACAATCAGCAATCAATGCGCATGGCCTTCGAACGAGATCGAGCGTATGCAGCATGTGTTGTTCGAACTCTCGATAAGTCTGCTTCGCACGCAGGCCTGACCTGGACAGCCTCGGCGCGACCAAATCGTTTATCACCATATCGAGCAATAGAGTCCGTCGCTTGATGGCCCATTACATAAGCAATTTCGACCCGCGACAGTCCCGATGCCTTGAGGTTTGATCCGAACTGGTGGCGCAACGTGTACATACTCGGCACCTTTTTACGAGGAAAGGTCTCAAGAGCCGCGCGACGAATCGCTATTCGGATTGAGTCCAAGCTCCTGCCCTGAGAATGGAAAGCCTCAAGAGCATTGCTCACCAGCCTGCAGAAATCCTCACTGGCTTCAAGCACTCGGTCAGCACCACGCAGACCGCCATGGCTGTGTTTCGCGCCAGGAATCATGATGCGATTGCCATTGACGCTGATACCACTGAGCTCACAAGGGCGCGCGCCTGTCATACTGATCAACAAAAGGGCCCCCGCCTCAACCACCTGTTCCTTTGCTAACAGCTCCTTGACCCAGCGCCCAAACTCTTCATCAGTAATTCTCTGCCGCCGCGCCTGCTTGCGTTTGCGAGGCAAACCCAAGACGGTAACAGGGTTGAGTGTCCGATTGATTTCCTGGGCAATCCAGAAGTGATTCCGGAGCTTTTGATCCAGCGCGAGTGCATTGCGCAACCGCCTGAAATAGTCGGGCCGATATTCAGGCGCAGCCCTCAATAAAGCACCAATGATATTCAGCTCATTTAGCTCACTGACCGGGATGCCAGGCAGGCGCGTTTCGTAGAAGTGGCTGGCTAGTGAGCGGTAAGCATTTTGGGTCTCTGTGTTCATGCTGATTCTTCTTTTTATACGTACGAACGAGCTCGCACATAACCAGCATGCTCAATGAGCAAAAGCTATTGCAATACGCCGATCAATTATTTTTTGTATACGACAGAAAAAACAAGCGTCAAACCGACCTGCCACGCCAAGGCGGACATAGGTTCGTTGATTGAAGATGAAGCCAACATGCATAGAGGCAACGGCTTCAAGCGGCTGTGACGCAACAGAAGCGAGACAAGCTTGGTCCATCGCAAACCTCAGTGTTTCAGCGCGACAGGTTCTGTCGCTATAACCGGGTAATGTCCTCTGCAAGCACCACGCAAAGGAGACTCGGCGTATGAGGACAGCTATCACCCACTGCTGCTGCCATTGTGAATGGCAGCAGACGATAGTGCTCCACGATGGGGATAGCACCACAAACGAGTGCTTCGATCACTGCCCTTGGTGTCGCTCGCCAGAGCTTGCTGAACGTCGAGCAACCCACCTAGAGGCCCTAGCGGCTAGTTTCGCTCGTTCGGGCTACGGTGTTTATCGCCGGAGTGGCAAATCGCCACTTAAAGGGTTAGATTCGTCATGTAAGTGGCGCCAACAAAGCGCACCCATTTCAGTACGACAGGGAAGTTAAGATGTCCGAAGCCAAGGACACGCTCCTGAGACTTATCGCGCTACTGCGCCTTATCCCACGAGCACCAGGCCGCATTGCGACCACAACCTTGCTAGAGAAACTCAAGGATGATGGTTTCTCGGTAAGCCTGCGCACGGTTCAACGCGACCTTGACCGACTGTCGATCCCATTTGCACTGCAGCGTGACGAGAGCTCCCCATCATTTCGCTGGAGCCTTTCGGAAAATGCGCCTATCGATTTGTCGGCCATGGATACTCCCACGGCACTGGCACTGTACCTCGCGGAAAGCCACCTAAAGACATTATTGCCACAGAGCGTTATGGATCAGCTCGGTCCCCAGTTCCGTATGGCCCGCGACTACCTCGAAAACTTGGAAAACAATGGCCTGGCACACTGGGCTCGCCGGGTGCGAGCACACCCAAACGGTAAGTCCTTGCAACCCGCTCAGATCGCCTCGCAGGTTTGGGAACAGACCTCCACCGCTCTGCTGGAACACAAACAGCTGCAGATCAGCTACCTGAGTCGCAGCAAATCCGAGCTCAAGCAGCTATTGATCCACCCCGCTGGACTAGTCTCGCGCCACGCCATCAGCTACCTGATCGGCAGTGTCGAGGGCTATGACGACTTGCGCCAGTTCGCCCTGCACCGCATCCACCAGGCCGAGTGCCTGAGCACAGCGGCCCGCGCCCACAACGACTTCGAGATAGACAAATATATCCGCCAAGATCTCAACACCACCGCGCCCATTGAGCAGGTAGAGCTGGTCGCCGATGTATCACCGCAGATTGCCTGGCTGCTCGGTGAAACCCCGTTGAGCCAGAAACAGAGTCTGGAGCCGCTACCCGATAGCGACTGGCAACGGCTCCGCGCTGTCGTGCCGGATGATCAGGAGACGCTGTGGTGGGTGTTTGGGCTGGGGGAGAACGCGAGGGTTTGGGAGCCGCAGGGGTGGTGTAAAGCTATCAGCGACAAAGCAAATAAGCTGGGGGCCTTGTATGCGCATCAACGTCCATAAGGCGGCAACTACGGGAGAAGCCGAACTCCCTACGATGAAGCCGCCCCTCTCACCAAGACGCGATCTTCACTTGATAAATACCACTCTCGGTAAGCAAGAAAGCGAAGGCAGATACCGCAAAATTTACTAAGCAAAAACCCAGATATGGAGCATTCCTATGAGTACACCAGAAATCCAGAAACAAATTGATGATGCGATCAAAGACGCTGTAAAAGGATCTGGCAAAGTGAACGTAATCGTTGCAGGCAAGACCGGGGTTGGCAAAAGCACATTGATCAACAGTGTGTTCCGTGGCGAGCTGGCAAAAACTGGCTCCGGACAACCGGTCACACAACGAATAGAAGAAATTTCCAAGGAAGGCCATCCGATTGTAATCATTGATTCCAAAGGTCTGGAGCTCAAAGATTACGAAAAGATCATCAGCGAACTGCGCGATGAGATCACTGAGCGCTCACAGCACCATGACGAAAACAAACACATTCATGTAGCTTGGATTTGCATACACGAAGACGGCCGCAGAATTGAAGAGGCTGAGCAACACCTGTGTGAGATGCTCAAAGAAAAAGGCATCCCTGTCATTGTGGCAATTACCAAGTCGCGCTCAGACAACGGCTTCCGCGAGCAGGTCAGGGCAGCACTGCCGAGCGCCAAAGCCGTCGTGTCGGTCAGAGCGATCCCCGAGCAAATTGAAGATGACGGCGAAGTCATCACGCTCAAGGAAAAAGGCATCAACGAACTGATAACCGAAACAGCCAAACTCCTGCCTGATGCAAAGCAGAGAGCCTATGCCAACGCTCTCAACTCTCGGCATACCGCATCGACCAAGCTGAAAATCGAACAAGCCGAACGTGAAGTCAATATTGCTGCCACGGCCGCCGCTGCAGCTGGCGCAACTCCCATTCCCTTTGCCGACGCCGCACTTCTGGTACCGATCCAGGTCGGCATGCTGGCGAAAATCGGCATTACGTTCGGCATGGAAACAAGCACCACCGCACTGACGACCCTCGTAACCTCTGCACTGGGTGCCGGAGCTGCCACCCTGGCAGGCCGCACTGTAGTCACTGGGATACTGAAGATGATCCCCGGAGTCGGAACCTTGGCGGGCGGCGCTATTGCCGCGACGACTGCAGCAGCTCTTACCAAAGGGCTGGGCGCTGCCTATATCTCAATTCTGACCAGTTTCATCGAGAAGAACCCAGGTAAACCGCTGGATATGGATCTGATCACCAGCGAACTGAAGAACAAGCTCTCGTTCTCCTAGCGAGCTATCGCTCCTTATAGGCGCTCGTGGAAAGCGCCTGTAAGGATCACTCTACCGCTTAAATAAAACACTGATGCAGACAGCGTGACGGTCGGCATTCGCATTTTTCAAAAGAGCACGACAGCCAATACCTCTCTCGGCTTGAAAGGCCAACTCGCCGCTCAAACGTATCTTGACCGACCAAACCTCAGATTGACAGGTGCACACGATGCAAAAATAAACCATCTTCCAGAAGCTGCAAAGATCCATTGAGAGCCTACAGATAGGCGACTCCGAAAAGCAGAAACTGCGCGACGGAATTAATCGGCTGAAAAACTAAAAGACGAATTTGCTGATCACAGGTGCAACTGGCAGCGGCAAGAGTTCCACGATCAATGCCCTGTTCGGCACCGACACCGCCAAAGTCGGAATGGGCGTCGATCCGGAAACGATGGACATCCAGAAGTATGAACTAGATAACCTTGTTCTCTGGGACAGTCCAGGCCTAGGTGATGGCAAAGAAAAAGATCAGCGTCATGCGAAAGGCATCATCAAGAAGCTCAACGAGCTGGACAAAGATGGACGCCCACTGATCGATCTTGTGCTCGTCATTCTGGATGGCGGCAGCCGTGACTTGGGCACGTCATATGAGCTCATCAATCAGGTCATCATCCCCAATCTTGGCGAGCGTGCCCAGGAACGGATCATCGTCGCCATCAATCAAGCCGACATCGCTATGAAAGGCCAGCATTGGGACCACGAAACGAACCAGCCGAAGCCAAAACTGATCAGCTTTCTGGATGACAAGGTACGATCCGTCAAAGAGCGGATAAAAGAAGCAACAGGCGTAGACGTAGATCCTATCTACTACTGCGCAGGCTACAAGGAAGATGGCGAACAACAGAAACCTTGGAACCTATCCAAGCTGCTTTTCCTCATTGTTAACAGCACGCCCCTAGAAAAAAGACTGCCTTATATGGACAACATTTCTGCTGACCAAGAAATGTGGAAGGATGATGACGGCCTGAAAGACTATAAAAAGGAAGTTCAGCGAAGCTTCCAGGAGGTTGCCAGCCACGTAGCAAAGAATGTGGCTGCAGGCGCAGCAGCTGGTGCGGCGCTGGGTTCAGTTGTTCCGGTGATCGGCACTGCGATCGGAGCTGCAGTAGGTGGCGCACTCGGTTTTTTTGCCGGCCTCCTGGGATTCTAGCGATGTACAGCGACTACCGACGCCATGAACTGGAGCAGAAATCCAGCAAGCTGGGAATAGTATTTGACGTAATGGTCACTGGCGCTACCGGCGCGGGAAAATCCACGACCCTTAACACCGTTTTTCAAAAGGAGGTAGCGCAAGTCGGTAGCGGCGTTGAACCACAGACCATGGGTCTGAACAGTTACAGGCTCAACAACGCATTCAGGCTTTGGGACACCCCAGGCCTGGGTGATGGCAGGGCTAATGACAAGAACCACGCCAAACTCATCATCGACCTACTCTATAAAAGCTATGGCGAAAATAATGGGTTCATCGACCTGACACTCGTCATCGTTGATGGCTCAAATCGAGATATGGGAACGATTTACAAGCTCTTGAACGACGTTATAGTTCCCAACTTTCCGAAAGAGCGAATCCTGATAGCAATCAATCAGGCAGACATGGCCATGAAAGGTCGCCACTGGAATCCTTACAGCAGACAGCCCGATGAAACGCTCAGGGCCTTTCTGGAAGACAAGGCCAAATCGCTGCTCGACCGGGTTCACGAAGCTACCGGAATAAAATTGATCAAGCCCGTCTATTACTCGGCAGAGCATGATTTTCATACCGACAAACTACTGGATCTGCTGATCGACAACATGCCGACTAAAAAGCGGCGCTTACGACTGTAGCGATGCGCCGCCTACATATCTTGCTGATGCAGTCACGCCCCATCAACCACCGGATAACAAGCATCCCCCCACAGCGTATCCGCGCAATCCATCATCAATTCGATGATCAGCGGCACTAGCTTGCCCAGCAAGCTGGTGCAATCGCGCATCTGCTCGCGGTTGACCGAACCGTTCCAGGTGGCGCCGCCGTGTATAAGCTGGTTGCGCAGGGTGTAAAGGCGGTTAAACAGCACGCCGAGCAGCGCTGGCGTATTGCCGCTGGCCAGGGCCTGCTGGGCGGCGCGCTTACCGCTGGCGAAGCGGGTTTTCCAAGTGGGCTCATCAATCTTGCCGCTCTGGTGATCCCAGAAACTCTGAAACACGTACGGGTTGTCCAGCAGTACACGGATGCTGCCGGAAAACTCCTGCCACACCAATGCATCGATACGCTTGCTTTCATCCAGAGAGCAGAGCTTTTCCAGAAAAGCCTTGAACGTCTCCTGCTCCGAGAGGCGTTGGCGCTCGTCGATCTCTGTGGCATAGGCCGCATTGAAGGCGATCCACAGAAAGATGAAGCGGCCGTCGAGGTCGTCCGCCTGCTCAGCGCGGTCGAGCCAGCTCAAGGCGCGATGCACCCGCAGGCGCAGATTGGGGTGCTGGGCATCGCGCTCCTGACGATGGCGTTGCTTGAGCGACTGGAACTGCATGACTCTCTCCTTGGATGAGCCCCGCACCCTACCAGAGTAATCTTTGACTGCAATACCACGACGCGATCTGTCGCGCTGCTGCGGCACAGTCACTCTACGCACAACGTAGAGGTTATACATGCCAATACCACCCCCTCCGCTTACCACCATCTGCCCCCACTGTGGCTGGAAGCGCACCAGCTTTCCAACCAGCGACGCCCTCAAGCTGAATGTCGACTGGTTCTGCCGCTGCCCCATCTGCCAGTACACCGAACTGGAAACCCGTCCGGCCAGCCGCGCGGAAATCATGCGGGAGCGACTGCGCCAGTTCCTCCGCTAACCAAGGATTTGAACAACATGAAAGGAGAACCCATCATGCATACAACCAAGATATTGCTCCTCTGCGGCCTGCTCATCTGCACCAGTGCCCAGGCCGGCACCTATGAATGGACGTCCGGCTGGGGCATGGGCGTCAGTGAGCATCTGGTGGACGACGGCAACGGCAACGAGTTGAACATCTCCTGCCCGGACTACGAGGAAGATGGCTATGTCCGTGCCTACGCCAGCATCGGCGGCCGACAGTACAGCTCCGAAGAGGGTAGTGGCTTCGACGTGATCGTCGACGGCGAAACCTACAGCAACCCCTTCTTCACCGACTGCCGGGTGTGCGGGGCCAACTTCCCCGGCTTCTGGGAGGTCTTACGCCAAGCCAATCACCTGAAGCTCGTTGCGGACGGCAAGACCATCAATCTACCCACCAAAAACATCTCCAGCGTACTCCAGCCGCTGGGCAGCCCGGAGAACAGGTGCCGCTCGGCCTGGTAGGGCAGCCACAGCGACGCGATCTGTCGCCCCAGGCTGTCACTCTGCGTCACGCAATCAATCGAATCGAGGAGTGAGTCGATGTCCGATGCTCAAGGCAGTACGAACCAGTGGTTCTATGAGGAAAAAGGTGAACGCAAGGGCGGCGCCAGCGAGCAGGAGATGATCGAGCTGATTCGCTCAGGCCGCCTCGGCTATGGTAGCTCCGTGTGGGCACATGGCTTTACCGAGTGGACGAAGCTGGAAAACACCCCGCTGCGACAACACCTGCAGCACACCCCGCCACCGCTGGTTGGCAGCCAGGTGAACAACACCCTGGTCTGGATGCTCGCCTTCGCGCCCATCATCGGCTACTTGATGGAATGGTTCGTCGCAGGCGCCATCAATGGCAGCGAGGCAGCAGCGGCGCGAGCGATGGAAAACGCTAGTTACTGGTACATCACGCTAGCGCTCAACCTGCTGCTGTCCTTCTTCGACGAGAAGCGCCTGCAGAAGGCCGGGCACAATACCAGCCGCTTCAGAGGCTGGGTCTGGCTGGTGCCGGTGTACTTGTATCAACGCGCCAAAAACCTGCAGCATAACCTGGCCTATTTCGTTGTCTGGCTGGTGTGCTTCGCGCTGGTTCTTGCGGCCTGACGGAGCCCTAATCATGGTCAAAAATATTCTTGCCACCATAGGTCTAGCGGTTGTGGTCAAAGCCGCTTTTGAACACTATCGCGAATTCCAGGAGTTGAAGCGCGAAAAGCAGGGCAGCAGGGAGCCAACCACCTGAATGGCCGAGGGTTGACGCTGCTCTACTAGCGATCGCGGCCAACTAGAAATGTCGACATTTGACAAACTGATTGAGGTTCATCTGATTGAGATGAACCTCATGCATCGCCGTAGGCTGACGTTAACGGATCCCCCCATATCAGCCAATAGAGCCATGACTTTTCGCCCGGAAACCAGTTCTATGCCTTGAGCATATCGCTCCAACTGTGCGCTGTGTGTTGACGCCTCATTCCGTAGAGTTTGCATGAACTCAACGGAGCGCCTGGTAGAATCCACCACTACACTCCAGTGCACGTTAAACCTCACAAGGGAGCCACAATGGCTATCAAATATCGTGTAATTCACACGACCTGCCCTTGGAGAAAGGCCCAGCACTCGTCCCTCCAAAAAGCTATAGACGGGCGGATGGAGCAAAGAATCTTCTTCGGAATATAGGCCGTGTTGGCCAAAAGTGGCAGAAATATGGTCCAGTGTCCTGCATCTTTGTATGGGACGAGAATAGTGATCCGGGCTACGCCTTCCGCCTCAAGCCGGGCTCCAACTATGAGATTGAAATGGCGACCGTGGCCCGTCACCTACTTGAGCATCACGACCGGGAAAAGAGCTGCCCCGCATCCGAAATTGAAGCCTACTTCTCACGCCCCCAGCATTCTCATTCGGCAACCGACCAGGACACACCAAGTAATACAACCAAGACCGAAAGCACCGGCATCGTAGGAGAACAACTTCTCGCACAAACTATTTTTCCAGATGAATTACCTGATGATGCATCTCATGTGGAGGGGCTAGCGCGTTCTGTTCTCGTTAATACTTACGAGCGTAGCGAATCAGCTCGCAATATATGCATCAATCATCACAAACCGATTTGTAAGGTATGCACCTTAAACTTTGAGGAAAAATACGGAGAAATCGGACGTGGTTACATTCATGTTCATCACATAGTGCCGATCTCCGCGATCGGAAAGCAATACCAAGTCGATCCTATCAACGACTTGGTACCGGTCTGCCCGAACTGCCACGCCATGCTTCATAGGCGAAACCCGCCACTCTCCATTGAGGAGTTGCGGATAAAATTAAATGACAGCTAAAGATTCATCTTGCTCCATCACAAAGCGTTATGGTGCAGGCTCGATATCTACATTATCCCGCCCACTACTGATGTCAGTGATCCTGCCTGCCCTACTCGTTGAGCCAGCGCCTCGTGCAGTTGCAATGCCAAGCCGCTGGTGCGCTGCACGTTGCGCTCTACCGCGCCTTCGAACACACCTGGTTGAGTCTCGGCCAGGCTGAACCACTCCCTGGCGCGGGTGATCGCGGTGTACAGCAGCTCCTTGGTCAACACCGGGTTCAGCGCATCAGGTAACACCAGCGCGGTGTGGTTGAACTCCGACCCCTGGGACTTGTGCACCGTCATGGCGAACACCGTTTCCAACTCCACCAACCGGCTCGGCAGCACGAAGCGCACGCCGCCACTGCCGTCATTACGCGGGAAGGCCACGCGCAGGGCCAACGCACCCTCTGGTCCGGGCACACATAGCGCGATGCCGATATCGCCGTTCATAAGGTTTAGGCTGTAGTCGTTGCGCGTAACCAGCACAGGGCGCCCTTCGTACCAACCGTGGTCGCTGCTCAGCAAGCCGCGCCGCCGCAACTGCGTGGCCACGCGCTGGTTCAGGCCCTCGACGCCCCAAGGCCCCCGACGCAATGCACACAGCAGGCGGAAACGGTCGAATGCAGACAACACCTTGCCCGCCCAGTCGGCCCAAAGCTGGCTATCCCACGGTGTGTCGGGTGCGGGGCGCAAGTCGCGCAGTTGCTCCAGATAATGCCGGTAGCCGGGGGCGTTGCGGTGACCATCGATGGCAAGGTCGGTGAGTGCAGCATCCTGCTCACCACGCACCAGCAGGTTGAAAAGCTGCTCCGAAGGCTGCTCCAGCACACGCCGTGCTTCGTCGGCGTGTTTGTGGTTGATCAGCTTGGCCAGACGCCCGATGCCCTTCTGCGGGTCGAAACGCCACGAGCGACGCAGCATCACGGTCTGCTGCGCCAATGGGTCACCGGCGCCTGCGGCCATCTGCAACTCGGGGTCGAGCAGGGCTTCACCGCTGTGGGTGCTCAGCCACTGGGCGGTTTGCACGTTGTAGCCGCCTTTTTCAGCCTCGCGGCACAAGTCGCCCATCACGGAACCGGCCTCCACCGAAGCCAACTGGTCCTTGTCGCCCAGCAGAATCAACCGCGCCGCATGAGGCAAGGCGTCCAGTACGCAGGCCATCATTTCCAGGTCGATCATCGAGGCTTCGTCAACTACCAGCACATCCAGCTCAAGCGGTTTGTCGCGCTGGTGAATGAAGTTGCGCGAGTTCGGGCGGCTGCCCAGCAAGCGGTGCAGGGTGGACACATCCGTGGGGATCTCGGCGCGCACCGCATCACTGACCGGCAACGCCCTCACCTCCTTGCCGATGGACTCAGACAACCGCGCAGCCGCCTTGCCGGTCGGGGCCGCCAGGCGAATGCGCAGCGGCTTGCCGCTATCGACCGCCGGCGTTTGCAGCAAGCCCAGCAAGCGCACCACCGAGGTGGTCTTACCGGTGCCTGGGCCGCCGGTGATGATGCTGAAATTGCCACGGGCCGCCAGCGCGCAGGCAATTTTCTGCCAGTTGCTGCCCTGCGCGCGCTCGGCTTCGGAAGGCGGTGGGAACAGTTCGTCGAGGCGGCTGGCGAGGTTGTCTGGGGTGACTGGCGCCACACCCAAGCGTGCACTCAAGGCTTGGGCAATGCTGCACTCGTAGTTCCAATAGCGGCGCAAGTACAGGCGCTGCCCCACCAGCACCAAGGGCCGCTCGGGTGCGTTCGGGCTGGCGTCGCGGTCCTCGACCATGGGGCTTGCGGCCAGCGCCTGGCGCCACTGCGCGGCGTCCAGGCCCTGCAACCATTGCGATGGAAGCGTGTTGCCCTGCTCACCTTCAGGTGGCAACGAGAGCACGAAATCCGGGGTGGCCAGGGTGGCAACCAGGTCCAGGCAGGCGTGGCCACGGCCCAGTTGGTGGCTGGTCATCGCGGCGGCCAGCAGCACGCTGGCCTGGGCTTGAGGGTCTTGTTCGAGGATGAACTTGGCCAACGAACGATCCAGCGCACGCAGCCAGCCACGCGCCACCCAGGTATCGAGTTGCTGCAATAGCTCGCCATGGCTGGCTGCGCCGATGGGCACTACCACTTGCTCGCTATCGCCTTGGCTGGCGCTGAGTTGCTTGAGGGTCTGGCTCATGCGTTGGCCTCCAGATGTTGCCCCATGAAGAGTCGGTCAAGCTGCTCGATCAATTGCCGCGGTGGGCGTTCGAAGTGCAGGCCATGGGTGGGCGCCTGGTGCCCACGGATGAACAGGTACAACGCGCCACCCAAGTGCTGGTCGTAGTCGTAGCCGGGCAGGCGCAGCTTGAGCTGGCGATGCAGGGCCAGCAGGTACAGGCACATCTGCAGGTCGTAGCGTTTGCCCAACATGGTTTCGGCCATGGCCTCGGCGGCATAGGCGCTGTCGGTACTGCCCAGCCAGTTGGACTTGTAGTCCGCCACGTAGTAGCGGCCCTCGTGCTCGAAGGTCAGGTCGATGAAGCCCTTGAACATGCCGTTCAACTGGCTTGGGGCGAGCGCTGGCCGTGGCGCGCCGCCCAAGGTGTGTTCACGCACCAGGGCATCGAGGCGCTCGACGCTCACGTTTTGGCTGGCGAACCAGAACTCCATCTCGACCTGGTAGGTGCCCAGCGCTGCGAGGGTGCATTGGGTGCCGTTGAAGCGCAGTGGCGCCTTCAGGTAGTGGCTGAGCCAGGCGGACAACGGGTCGATCCAGCGTTCCCAGCCACGCAGGTTGCAGCGCCGTGCCACGGCGTCGTGCAGGGCTTGCTCATCACTGGCGGCGTTACCGAAGCCCTCATCGCCCGCCCACTCGAACAACCCGTGCAGGAAGGTGCCCGGCCCCGCCCCTCGGGGGAAGCCGTGAATGCCAACGCCGGCAGACGGGTTCTGCTCGTCGTCCTGCTCTTGCAGGTTGGCTTCTAGGGCAGTTGCAGGCTCTGGGGCGATGGGCGAAGTGGCGCCCACCAGGGTACGGTCGTCGGCGATCGCCAAGGTGGAGTAGCTGGCGATCCACCAATTGGCTGCCAGCGCATGCAGCGGGCGCAAGGCTGGGCCTGCGGTGGGTCGGGCGGGCGCGGTGTGGACGGTTTGGGTGGGCGTGGGCGCCTTGCTCACGGCGATGTCGTCGCAGCCCTTTGCCAGTGCCTCGACCACTTCAGCCAGGCGCTCGGGCGCCACCTTGTTTTCGCCTGCCAGCAGGTAGCCCAGGCCCGACTTGTGCAGGTCGAGCGACTTTTCCCCGGTTTTAGCCACCTTGGGCGCCACGCAAATCCAGGTGGCGTAGCGGGCGCGGGTCAGGGCGACATACAGCAGGCGCATTTCCTCGCCCATGCGCTCATCGTCGGCCAGTTTCTGCGACGGCTTCGCCAGCTCGCCTTTGCCCAATTCAAGCACCAGGCGGTATTGCTCACCCTGTTGCTCATGGAACATGGGCGGCGTTTTGCTGCGGCCATCCACCGGCCTGGCGCTGCACGCGAACGGCAACATCACCAAGGGGTACTCAAGGCCCTTGGACTTGTGCACGGTCACCACCTTGATCAGGTCCGAGTCGCTTTCCAGGCGCAGAATTTCTTCTTCACTCTGCGCCTCGATCTGCTCGGCCAAGTGGCGAATCAGCGCGTGCTCGCCGTCCAGTTCAGTGGCGCTGCGTTGCAGCCATTCAGCCAGGTGCAGCAGGTTGGTCAAGCTACGTTCGCCCTGCGCCTCGGCAAGCAACCGGGCCGGAACCTGGAAGGTCGCGAGCAGCTTACGCAGCATTGGCAGCACGCCTTGTTGCTGCCAATGCTGGCGAAACTCGCGGAAGCACTGCACAAGCTCTTCCCAGCACAGCTCGTTCTGATTCAGGCGCTCCAGCGCCTGCCAGCCAAGGCCCACGCTGCGGGTTGCCAGTGCCGCACGCAGCAAGCGGTCACTGCTGGGTTGGGCGCAGGCCCGAAGGATGCACAGCAGGTCTTTGGCCTCTTCGCTTTCGAACACCGAGTCGCGGTCAGACAAATAAACGCTGGCCAGTTTGCGACGTGCGAGGGCCTTGCGAATGGCTTCGGCTTCCGTGCGGCTGCGTACCAGAATGGCGATATCGGCGGGTTTGAGCTTGGTCAACTGGCCGTCGCTGCTGCGCAAGCCCGAGGGCTCGGGCGCACTACCGTCGAGCCAGGCCTGAATCGCCGAGGCGCACACCTCGGAGGCCTCGCGCAGGTACGTGGCGTTGTTGATGACGCCGTCGGTTTGCAGTTGCCAAAGAGTCAGGGCCTTCTGCTGTTCGCCCTCGATTTCCAGCACATCGCTGCGGCCTTTGGCGTCGACGCCCTTGAACGGCACCGGGTTCTGCCCGTCCTTGGCGAAGCGGAACGCCGCTCGCGGGTGCGCTTCGGCGAAGCTGAAACAGTGGTTGGCGGCATCGACCATCGCTTTGGTGGAACGGTAGTTGGTGCCCAGGGTGTAATGCCGGCCCTCGGTAGCCTCACGCGCCTTGAGGTAGGTGTAGATGTCGGCGCCACGGAAGGAATAAATCGCCTGTTTCGGGTCGCCGATCATGAACAGCCCGCAGTCGGGCAGGTTGTCGCCGATGCGGTAGATGGTGTCGAAGATGTCGTATTGAACCGGGTCGGTGTCCTGGAACTCGTCGATCAATGCTACCGGGTACTGCTGGCGAATGGTTTCGGCCAGGCGCGGCCCGCACGGGCCTTCCAGCGCACGGCCAAGGCGGCTCAGCAGGTCGTCGAAGCCGATCTGCGCCCGGCGAAGTTTTTCTGCTTCGAAGGCGCTTCGTACTTCACGCAGTGCATGCAACAGCAACTGCGCACGCGTGTCCTGCTTGGTTTCCTTGTGGTCGACCAACGCATCGATGGCCTCGAAGGCCGGTTTCCTGGCAATGCTGCCGCCCTTGTTCAACCTGAAGCGGGTTTGCCCACACCTGAACACGTGGGCACAGGCGTCCTCACCCTGGCTCCAGGCCGCGATATTGCGCAGCATCTCTTCCAGGGTTTCGCGGCTATTGGCGGGGTAGGAATTACGATTCAGCGAAGTGCGGGCCTCGTGCAACGCCGCCTCAAGCGCCACGATGTCCTCGGCCCACGCGGCTCGGGCTAGCGCTTCGAGCGTGGCGTACTTCGCATTCCAGTCGGCAGCCGTCTGAAGCAATGCATCCAGCTTCGCGGGCGCGGTGATCGCCACCCCCTCCTGCTGGAACTCGGCATCGCTACGCGAAAGCAGTGGCGTCAGTGCCTCACGCAGCGCGGTCGGGCTTTTGAAGCACTCGGTCACCGCCTTGGCAACTTCGGGCGACACGCCATAGAACTGCTGACGCCAGTAGTCCCTGACCACCTCATCGAGCAGCTCGCGCTGGTCGGTTTCCAGTGTCTGGGTGAACAGGCTGCCGCTGTCGAAGGCGTGCTCGCGCAGCATCCGGTAGCACCAGCCATGAATAGTCGAAACCGCGGCTTCATCCATCCATTCGCTGGCCAACTGCAACCGGCGAGCGCAGGAAGGCCATTGGTCGGCGAGGTATTCGTCGCGCAGTTTCACCAGCAGCGGGTCGTGAGGCAACTCCGGTGCCAGGAAGCACTGGGCAGCCTCGTTCAAGCGTGCGCGAATACGGTCGCGCAGCTCTTGGGTGGCGGCGTCGGTGAAGGTCACCACCAGAATTTGTGGCGGCGTAAGCGCTTGCTTGAACGCCGCATCGCCGCCATGGCCCAGCACCAGGCGCACATACAGCAAGGCGATGGTGAAGGTTTTACCGGTGCCCGCGCTCGCCTCGATCAAGCGGCTGCCGTGCAGGGGGAAATCGAGGGGGTTGAGGTTTTCCGCGGTCATTGGTCGCTCCCTGCGTCGGTCGGGGTGAAGTGGCCGAACAAGCCGCCATACAAGTGCTTGGCCCAGGCTGGGAACTGGCCGCTTGCGCACAGTTGGTCGAAGTCGGGGTAAGCCCGCCGCTGGGCGAACGAGCGCTGCACCTCGCCCTCGAACGTGTAGCTACCTTCGTAGGTTTCACGCGCCTTGGCGTAGGCCGCCTCGCCGTTGTCACTGTTCTCCCCGCCCGCAGCCAACCAGACGAAAGCACTTTTGCAGGCCACCGGCAGCGGCTCCTGCATGCCCGCCACCCAGGCTTCGAGCAGCGCTTGCAACTGTTGCTGCGCCTGTTGCGCGGGCACTGGCTGGAACACCACGTCCCCATTCAAGCCCACCAGAATCGTCGTGCAGGCAGGCCCGTTCAACTGCAACGCCAGGTGCCGCAACCAAGGCCGCACCAAGTGGTGCCAGCAATAGCTGTCGTCGGTGCACAGCTTTTTGCTGTCCAGTTGCAGGTAGGCTCGCTCATCCAACGCATTGCGGCGAATGCCACCCAGCCAGTCCTTGAGGCCGGGAAGCTCGTCGGTGGCGTCGATAACGGCAGCGCTCTGGCCCTCTTCCAGCTCAGGCCAGGCTTGCAGTTGCGCGTGGTAGCGCGCCAGCAGGCCCGGCATCGGCCCCACCAGCGCCGAGGCGCTCAAGGTGCCGAAGCCGCCCAGCGGCAAGGCGCCCTCGCGTTGCAGGCGCTGCACTTGCAGGCCCAGTTCGGTCGCGGCCTGTTCGGGGTCGTACGCCTCCTCTACCCAGCGCTTTAGCGCCTGGGTGAGCCTGTCCTGGTGCTGCCAGTTTTCCAGGCCATCGAGCAGGAAGGCTTCGTCATCGCGGTTGACCAACTCGTCGTCATCGAAATTGACCTTCAAGCGCTGGGTGAAGAAGGCGCCCACCGGGTCGCGTACGAACTCGGAAAGTTGGCGCAGGTTCAACGGTGTGTCCTGAACCGGCGCGGGCAAGCGCTCGCATTCTGGCTGCAAGGCATGTTCGTCGTGCACCTCGCGCCACTCGCTGGAATAGGTGAACAAGCCATCAGGCCCCGGCTGGTTAGCGAAGTACGCGGCGCTGAAGGGTTGTAGCGGGTGCTCCTGGGTCAGTGCGGGCAGCAACGGTTGGCCGCTGGCCGAGCGCCAGCCGTTGGCCAGGTGGTCGCGTAGCTGGCCGATCAGCACCGAGGGCACGCGCTCGCTGTTGTCGCGAATATTACGGCCCACCCAGCTCACATACAGTTGCTTGCGAGCCGAGAGCAGGGCTTCGAGCAGCAGGTAGCGGTCATCTTCACGTCGCGACCGGTCACCTGGGCGATAGTCGTTGCGCATCAGGTCGAAATCGACCGGCGATTGCTGGCGCGGGTAATCGCCATCGTTCATGCCCAGCAGGCAAACCACCTTGAACGGAATCGCCCGCATCGGCATCAGGGTGCAGAAGTTCACCGCACCGGCCAGAAAACGCTGCGACAAGCCACCGTCCTCGATGCCGCTGAGCCAGGCTTCGTGCACCACGCTCAGCGGCAGTGGCTGCGCGAACTGCGCCAGCTCGCAGGTGCGCAGCCAACCTTCAAGCAGCTTGAGCAACTGGTTGAGCAGCAACTCTTCGGCATCGCTCTCCGAGCGGAAGAACACCTTCAACAAGGCTTGCAGGCGCTCGGCCCACTGCACGGGTGTGGCCGGTTGCTGAAGCTCCTGAAGAGCGACTTCCAAGTGGTCAAGCAAGGTCAGCAGCGGGCCGGCCAGGGCCGCTTCCAGCCCCGACACTTCATCGTAGGGCTCGATGCCGTTGAGCTCAGGCCCACGCCCAACGGCGTAGCCCAGCAGCATGCGGCGCATGCCGAAGCGCCAGGTGTTCTGCTCCAGGCCCTGCGGCATACCCAGGCTTTCGCGCTGTTGGGCATCCAGCCCCCAGCGCACCCCGGCGCCCTCGATCCAGCGCTGCAGGGTCGGCACGTCCGCTTCGTTGATCGCGAAACGTGCGCGCAGGGCCGGCACGTCCAGCAGGTCGAGAATGTCGCTGGCAGCGAAGCGGCTGTGGGGCAGCTTGAGCAGGTGCTCCAGCGCGATCAGCAGCGGCTGGCGACCGCGTTGGCCTTGGTCGGACACGGTGAAGGGCAAGTAGCGCGGGTCGTGACGCGGCACCTGTCCGAACACCGCTTCTATATGCGGGGTGTAGGCGTTGATGTCCGGCACCATCACGATCACATCGCGCGGGCTCAATTGTGGGTCGGCGCTGAAGCGGGCGAGCAGTTGGTCGTGCAGCACTTCCACTTCGCGCTGCATGCTGTGCACCACGTGAAAACGCAGCGAGCGGTCGGCACTAACCTCTACCGGGTCCCAGGTTTCGCGGCTTTCCGCCAAAGGGCGCAGTTCGAGAATGTCGCTTTGCAACTGGCCTAGCAGGGTTGTGGTATCCGGCTCGGTAAACAGGTCGATACGCCCGCCATTGAGGCCGTCGAGCAGGTGGCGATAGCTGCCGGGTTCGTCGTGCTGGTCGAGCAGGTTGATATAGTCGCGCCCCTGCTTGCCCCAGGCAGCGAGCAAGGCTTGGCCATGCTCGTTCGCTACGGTGCCAACCTCTCGGGCAGGCTGGCGACGGTAGTGGTGCGCCAGCAGGTCTTTATCGGCAACGATGTCGCCCCAGTGGTGGCGGCAAGGGTTGTGCACGCACAACAGCACTTGGCTGTAGCGGGAAAGCTCCTTCAGCGCTTCAAGCACTTGTGCGGGCATCGAGGAAATACCGAACACCACAACTCGGCGTGGCAGCCCCTTCGGCGCCTGGGCGGCGCTGCGCAGGTGGGCGACGAAGCGTTTGTGCACCCCAGCGCGGCTTTGCTCAAGCGCGCCTTCGCCTACGTCTGCCAGTACCTCGCGCCATAGCTGCGCCTGCCACAGGTTCGGCGCATCCAGCGGCTGCGCAGTGCCCTTGATGTGCCGCAGTTGATCGCGCCCGACAGCCCAGTCTTCCAGCCAATCGGCGCGGTACACCTGGTATTGGTCGAACAAGTCCGCCAGCCGCTCGCACAGTTGGTGCAGCTTGCGCTGTTCGTCGTCCTGTTCCAAAAAGCGCTGCAGGCTTGCGAACACCGGCTTTTCCAGCAAGCTCGGCAACAGACGCATCAGCCGCCAGCTCAGGGCGGCCTTGTCCAGCGGCGAAGACTGCGGGGTGGTTTGCGCCCCAAGCACCGAGCGATACACCTGCCACAGAAAGCGCGCGGGCAGTTGCACATCCAGCGCCGCGGCAATACCGCAGCCGCCGTTGTGCGGGTCTTCGGCCAGCGCCAGCTTCAGCCACTGGGCGATGCCATTGCTCTGCACCAGCAGCACTTCGTTCTCCAGTGGTCGCAGCGGGTGACTGCGCATCCACTGCACCGCGAGGGCTCGCAGTTCTTCTAGATGATTGCCATGGATGATAACAAGACCAGGCTGAAGCTCCTGCATAGACACACATCCCTCTGGGTACGCTGGAGTGAGAGCTAATCAACACATGCGACACCCTGTGTCGCACGGGATCTTTCACGGAAGAAGCAAAGTGACGTCGTTGAACTAAGGCAGCGATTGGAGAACCGCTCCGGCAACCTCAAATGACTTCAAGCCGGTAGGTATCGGCATCACCAACCAATTCAAAGAACAGCTCACCATCCAAAGAACGAGGGCTGTCAGATGCGGAGGACCAGAACGAAGAGTGCTGCCTCGCATAGGTGCAAAGCGCGGCTACCAGCGGATGGGCCTTCCACAGCTCGGTCATCTCACGTCGATGCAGGCCCGGCATAAAGAGCGGTGCAAGCTTCTGCTTTTGATCCAACGAAAGCTCAGCCAGCTCCTGCCCATGCTGACTGATCCACTTGCCAATCAAACGAATATCGCTGTGGTAGCGCGCATCGGTCACTTGAAGCTGAGCAATACGGATTTTCTGCTGTTCTACAACAACCCGGCAGGCAACGTATTCTTCGCCATCCGCCAGCGGAGCACTGGCATTCTGCAAAGCGAGCTCAGGAGTGGGGCTGGCATAAATGGCATGCCGGCGGGACGGCATATTCTTCGGCCGAATAGACTCCCAGAGGTTGTCGACAACATAGGGAACATTGCTCGGAATCCGCATCGTCGCGTGGCGACGAAGACCTTTCTCTGCCGCCGCCAACTGGCTGAACGGAATCGCCCGAAACAACTCCACTTTAAATTCCTTAGCGTGAAATCTGGGGAAGCGGCAGCGGTGGCATCGCCGGATCTACGTTGTAGCCGATCATAAATAGAGCTTTCTCAAGCTCTGCAATGGAGCCGATGCTTGGGTTGAAGGCCATCACCTGCTGCAGCAGCTCTCCTGCAAGCAAAACCTGTCCCGCCCATAGCTGGCACTGAGCGGCGTTGAGCTTACTAAACTTGAACGCCCCCAGCGATGGATCCCTATTCGTCGTGTCGCCTTGCCCGGCTCCCCACCGAAAAGATAAATCAGCAGGGACGCTAGTTACGCCAGCGCGCATGAGCGAATAACGGGCAAGCAATCCAAGTGCAGCGCCAACACGGCCGTCGTAGATAATGATGTGGTCAGGGTCGGCAGCCGCGTAGACCTTTGTCATAGCGGAATTCATCAGGAGTCTCTTGCCATCGAATGCAGCAAGCCCCTGTGCAGATCCAGGCTGAAGCAGTTGGACTGCCTGTATGATCAATTGACATAGAGTTTTTTGTTGGTATTGATCCTCGACCCAAGCCAGAGATTTACGGCCCCGGACGCCCCCCCAGCGGAATATAGCCAAACATGCATTGCGAGCAGTTTCTTGATCATGCACAGCTAGCGCTTGCCGTAAACGGGCGGCAATGCATTGGAATGAATTAGGCTTAGGGCTATCAGGCCAGGAGTAATGGAGAAAGGCCTCCTGCAGCGAATGACACCACCAATGATGAACCACTGAGGCAATACGCCCTTTCCAAGGCTTCCAGCTCTGATGTTTGCTAATGCGAAAGCTATGCAGCAGCCCTGCCTCAGAAGCATCTCCCACTGGGAACAAATCACACATCTCTCCCAGTGCCTCTGGCTTGCCCCATAAGTCAGCCAGGTACTGTGCAAAGGCCTTTTGATTTCCAGTCAAACTCATTCCCTTCCCCTTAATCACCTAACCCCAGCGCCTCTTGATATCCCTGCAAGGGCATAAAGCCAGCATGCTATGAGCTTTAGCATACCTGTTGAATAGCAACATTCGATGCACGCAACTCTCTAGCCCACAAGCTTCCCTGGCTGATCGCCAGATCCCGCCAAAAACGAAACAGCACCCCATCAGGATCCGGCGGGGATTCGAAGGTAGAGAAGTAAAAATCGGTAAGCCGCTCAGTCGCCAACACCTGCCCCTTCATCGCAGCCCACTGTAACCAATACAAGCCAAGCGCGGGATCATACTCAGGTGATGATTCATCCAGTGCCAACCTACCAAGCGAGAAGCACGCCATCGAGTCATGTTCCGCCGCACCTCGCTTGTACCAACTGATGGCTTTACCATGATCGACGATGACACCCTCATCCCCACGCTCATACAAACTCCCTAATGCTTGCGCAGCACAGGGAATCCCAGCTTCGAAAGCCTGCTCGTAATAGTCGATGGCCAACTCCGGATTGACCGGCAAGCCCTTGCCGTAATAGGCCAGCTCGGCAAGATTGAATAGAGCCTCAGGGGCTCCCATCACTGCCGCAATCTTGAATAACCGCCTGGCCAGCGCAGGGTTCGGCTTCAGCCTGAGACCATTAAGCCAAAACCACCCTAGATCATTGATCGCATCCGCATCGCCCAACAGAGCCTGTTCACGCAGCTCCACATAGCGATTTCGAATTATGATCGGGTCAACCAATCCAAGAAGCGGATTTGCTCCCTTGATCTCGTGATAGTTAACACCCGCCTGCCCGCTCAGCTCCATCGCTCTCAGCGATGGCATACCGACTCCAGCATAAAGACGTTGCAATTCGTCAGGCTCAGCCAGCTCGACGTAGTCAGCTCGGGGAAGAAGGTTGTCCATAAGATTGAAGATGTCTGCAGATTTGCTCATGCTGCTGCCCATCGATGATCGTGTCTGACCATTTTCAACGGCCATGCGACAACCTGTGTCGCACACAAACAAGGACGGAAGTGTGGAACAGCTGCTTCGCCATGAACTCATTCTTGGCCTTCTCCCGAACAAGGAAAGCGCTCTCGATAGCAACGCCATTCACCAACGAGTAGCCAACCAGGGTGTCCAGGTTGATAAGCGCACCATTCAGCGTGACCTGAGCGAGCTAGAACAGAAATTCCCCCATGTGCATAGCAGGCCAAAGGGAAAAGCCAAGTTGTGGTGGGCAGAAAAGTCGCTGTCGCGACTGAGCATGCTGCCGACAGATGCAATGAACCTCGTCATGATCATGGATCACGCGGCTAGATTCGGGATGGCGGTGCAGGTTGAAAACCTAGCACCCCTGCGGGATTACGCGATATCTCTGTTGAAAGGAAACCGACCCAGCCGGGACTGCTCAGGCAAAATCATCAGTAATACCCGCTTCATTGTCCTGGAGCCAGGGCAGGTAAAATCAGAGGTGCTAGAGGTTATTCAGCAAGCACTTCTAGATGATTCATCTATCGAAGCGCTTTATCTGAAACGCGGTGCTAGTGAGCCACGAACACTACATCTCAAGCCGCTGGGTCTTTCCTATCAAGACTCCAATATCTACCTCGTTTGTATTTTCAAAGGCTTACCCGATGGCAAACTGGCCTCTCTTCCCCTGCATCGCTTTCAATCTGCCAAGGCTACATGGGAAGAACTGAGAGCTCCTGACGGTTTTGAGATGAACTCGTTCGAGGTCAAGCGCAGCCTGATATCCCAGAAATCTGAGTACCCAACTCAACTGAAGCTGCGCATTTCTCAGACGCTCTATGAACGCCTAGACGAGAACGCGCTCACTGCCGATCAACAGCTACAGCCCACCGCTGATGGCTGGTGGCTGATGATGGGCAGCCTGCCTCTTAGCCAGGGGCTGGAACTATGGCTATTGAGCCAGGGCGAACACCTGGAGGTTCTTGAGCCGGTTGAGCTAAGACAACAAATGGCCTTATCGGCGCATCGGATGGCCGCACTGTACGAACAAGGTTGAATGCGACACAGGCTGTCGCATACCGGAAGCAACCTGTCTCCTGTCATATGACCATGGAGACTCCACTATGAAGACCTACTCCGCGTTTCTGCAACGTGTCATCCCAAATGCAGGCCCTCGCGCCAACTTCACGATCACGGTCCAGGCCGTGAGCTCCGAAATGGCTCGCGTCACAGCCGAAGCGCAATACCCTGGGTACAAATGCGCCAACGCTCCTGTGCAGGTGCGCTGAAGGTGCTCAAGCCACGCTTTGGCAAATCGGGACTTCGAGACTACCTCTACTACCTGTTCAACCAAGAAGAAAGTCTCGAAAGTCCCAAAGGTGCGCTCGACCAGATGGCAGCTCAAGAAGCGCCCCACCTGGATACTTACGAAGTTGGGCTTATCGCCGCTACACAAGCGGAGGCCGACCGGTTTATGGGGATTGTTGAAGGGGCCATGCACAAGCACCTATCCAACCCGACAAGACAGCGCTTTACGGCTTATGGGTTGGATCAGGCATGGCGACCACTGCGGCTATTTGATGAGGCCCATTGGATTCATGGCGGCTCCACCTGCCCGCTACCACAGGAGCTTCTGGCGAGCCTAGGCAGCATCGTACACATCCATCTGCTAGAGCAAAGCGATACAAGACTACAGTCTGGATTTCGCGCCTATCGCTGGAAGTCAGAAAGTGACCTGGTAGAGTTTTGGGCAAGCCTCTACCTCTCCCGCGAAATGTGCTGGTTCTTAAACCTAGACTGGGAAAGCTACTTTATGTGGCAGCCACGAGTTGACTGCATTGCCACAGTGAATGTCGGCTGGGGGGTGACACCTAGCGCAGCTGTGAATGCTCTGCTGGCATCAGCAGAGACTACGAATTCAAGCCACTTCAATGGTGAGATCTTGATCATTGAAGGTGGTATCGACACACGCATCGGAGATTACGTCGATATCGTGGATACTCTGGAGCGAAGCCTCGAATTGGACTTTGTCACCACTGGCTGGGTAAGCCTGAACTATTCGGGCTACGGCCTTAAACTCCTGAGGTTTAGCCATTGATGAGGTTGGTCTAGCGCACTCACACCCATTAGCCACTAGCGAAGCGGCATCGCTCTGAGGCAGCCCATGAAACAACGTCAAAGATGCTGTCGCAGCGCTCGGCGCCTAGCGGCATTCAGGTCAGACACCTTATGGGGCGATGCCAACTACCCAGAGGTTGGCTGAGAGTGGACGCCGGTTCATCTTGAATAGATGAGTAACCATCAATCTATTTTTGAGGGAGCAACAGCAGCTACCTCGACAAGCGAAGGATTGCCGCCATGCAGAAGAAACTTAGAGACACCAAGGGTGGTAGCCGCCCCCTAGAGACTCCACCGCTGCAAAATGGCGACCTGTTCGCCGGCATCCCTTCTGCACAAAAGGGGGCGGTCAGTGCTGCGCTTAGCGACGAGATAAATTCGCACCGGGCCAGGCTGGCGCCGTTTTTCAATGGGCACGCCAAGCCTAATCCTTCGGTTAGTTTCGCCAACGACGGCACTGGCTTCGGTAAGTCCTACAACGTGTTTGACCAGTTCATCGAGCACGCGGCAGTGCGTGGCGAACGTGGTGGCCACCGCAACCTGTTCTTTATCACCCCGCACAAGGCACAGATAGACGTCTCCAAGGCAACTCAGGAGAAGGCAGCTGCTCGGGGTGTCAGTATCCTCAGTTTCCTGGCGGAGCAGGATTTATCCGACCTCAACTTTGTCGGCTGGGTATCGGGTATTTGCAATGAAGATCTATACGTCGGCTGGACTAGAGTTCTCAAAACTGAGTACTACCGCGAGACTATTGGCGAACTGAGTAGCGCTATTAGTGGACTCAAGATCACTGAGGCGGAGCAGACTCGATTCCTGAAGTCGGGGGTCACCGACTACCTGCGAGAAGCTGATCTTGAGCGTCGGATTGATGCCGCTAAAAGCTGCCTGCTCTATGCGTTGCAAGACTTGGCCAAGGCGGTAATCCGGGAGAAGGTTGGTTTTGAGTTCCAGACCACCCACGAGCACTTTCAGCGTGCCAATGACGACCGTGATCGGGCCAAGATCCAAATCATCGATCACGTTCTACCGTTCGAGCGGGCCAAGGTGGGACCTACCATCTTCGTTGCCACCACCGCCCGATTCCTGAAACGCGCGTTCATCGGATATTTAGACAACAAGAAAGAACCCAATATCAAGAAGCTGGGCTTTGACGAAATTCTCGGAGCTAAGCGCGGCCCAACCGATGCGGATGAGGACGCCGCCGCCCCGATTGGGGCAGCCTGCAGCCTGAGCCATGATGAGCAAATTGCGTACCTGAAGAGTGACTTTTTCCTCCCCGACGAGGCCAACTATTTCCAGCTGAACGGAATCACCTTCAACCTCGTCATCGACGAGGAGCACGACAGCTACGACCGAATTTTTGAGGACGGTAAGAAGAAGCTGATCAGCGAGAAGGTCAAGCCCCCTCATGTTATTGCCGGCCTCCACCGCCTGATGGAAATGATTTCGGCAACGTATGGCCCTGACGAGGAGGAGCCCATCGCGTTCAACGAAGCTGTTGAGCTGATGAATGATCTCCGCCGGCATTACGATGAGGACTGCGAAACCAGCGTCAGCTTGGACTCCATTCTGCAAATGTGTTCCGGGAATGTCGGACACATCACCATCGACAACCGTGATGTCGAGCAGATCCTCGCTTTGTCACGCAACATCTTCAGCATGACGCCAAGGCGCTTCTACAACGAGGATGCCCTCAAGCGTATTCGAATGCGGTCTGTCTGCGGCAAGAGCGAGATCCGCCTGTCCTTCAATGATGGTGGCCCCAGCACAGACCCAACTTTGCACGACTTCTTGCAAGTCATGCTTTGTGCCCTGTACGCCTGCTCCAAGATCCCTCAAAACAGCTCGCTAAGACATTTGCTGGCGCTGGGCGAGGATGCCAGTCAGAACGCCCCACTTTCTGAGTTCATCACGAAGGCTCGTCAGCATAGCTCCTATGTCGCATCCATCTTCGACCGCGCTAAGGACGCCGAGATTTTCGTAGATGCGTTCTTCACCTTCTTCGCTCCCAAAATCGTGTTTTCACTGGTCAAGGTGGACAAGATTCCCTTCGGAAATGACGCGGTGAAGAACCGTATTTTTGTCGACTTCCACCTCGACCTGATCCTGGAACTACCTGAGGTCAAACTGCTTCGTATCCTGCGTGGAACACAGAACAGCGCGATGTGCCTGAGCGCAACAACGGGCTTCAAGGACTCCTATTCAGGGAACTTCTCCAGGAAAATGCTGAGCCGCTATGGGGAAGCGCTTGGCGATAACCTTGGTGTACGAGTAATTCAGCGGTCTGTAGCGGACGTATGTGCAATGGAAGACCTCCGTGAGGCCCGCGCCAAAGCCAGAACGATGCAAGTCAGGCCCTTCCACAACACCTCTGCAGATGAGATCAGCGGTTTGCGCAGCGACCCTGCCTTCCGGAGTGCATACAAATTCTGGTCAAACGCCCTGCTTCCTCAGGGCTACCGTGAAAGCAAGTATCGAATGTCAGCCTACCGCCGGCAGATCGAGGCCATGCTCATGGCCGCCTGGGATGGAAAGAACACCTTCATTCTCTCCCTGAACAACCGTTTTGCAGATCTTTTTAGAACCCTGTTGGCACAGGGCCTTGAGGGTCGCTTGAAGGGTTTTCGGCGCAAGCACCAAGACAAGATTTTCGAGCTGAAACCTTTTGAGGACAAAACTAGGATCAGGGTCATCCTCTTCAGCTCCCAGCTGGCTAAAGAGGTCAACATCGACGAGTACCTTAAGGTTGATGCAGATACTCGCATTTGCCTGATCTCCGCATACGGCAGCGCTGGTACCGGCCTCAATCTGTTCATTGAGCGAAGCGAGGACAACTTCCACCAAGACTTCGACCGTCTGGTGCTGGTCAATACCCCCTTCTACAGCGCGATCCGCGAGAAGGACACCGGCCTCAATACCGTCAAAAACCATATTCTCCTGCTGAAACACATCTCATCCGGGGAGAACGAGGCTGTTCGTTTGTCTGAGTTCGACTCAAACCTGATGCAGCCCAAGAATCGCCGCATCCTGAACCACGAGCATGATCTAGCAGTGCTCAAGGCCATCATCCAGGCTGTAGGTCGCGTTGAAAGACGGGATAGCTATCTCCACACCGAAATCTTCCTACCGAGTGACGTCATCGACGACTTGGTGGTGAGGTATAGCCGGCTTCGCCGTGAAGGTAACGACCTTCTCATCAACAGCCTTTCGCTACTGAATCACAGGCTCATGCAGTTCTGCCTTGAACAAGCGGAGAGACGCTGCTTCCCATCCGAAGTGGAACGCGAGCAATTCACCGCCAACGTAGCCGCCGCTGCTGACGACATCGAAAACTTCTTCAGCGGGGCATTCCGAAACAAGATTCTCAGCAGCGCGCGTGAAGGTAATCGGGATGCCATCGAGCTCAATGAGCTGCTCAGGTCACCAGATAGCATCACCGCCCCTGAAAAGTACGTCCGCAAGCTCCTGGTCTCTCCTCTTGTAAAGGCCTCCAACTACTACCAAGAAGTCATTAGTGCCTTTTACCTTCCGAGGCAAGTAACAGATCGAGTCACCGTCTGCACGAAATCGGAAAGCGTCTACCACCTTACCGACCTGCTTCATGGGCAAGCTGTCTATCAGCCCGGGAAATGGCTGGTTCCTGACTACGTGCGAACTGACGGCAAAGACACTGACTCAGGGCCCGGCATCGTTAATCTAGCGTGCAACATGGCCAGCGATGGGGTGGATGTACACCTACCTAACCCAGCCCTCATCCCGCTCCTGAAGGGGAACGTGGGGGAATTCATCTTCTCGAAGGTGCTCTCTGCATTGGGGATCAAACCACTGAACCTGGATCAGTTGATCGATCTTCTCGGGCCCGCGGTGTACGAGTACTACGACACCTATGTACATGTCGATGACACCATCATCTGCATCGACGTGAAACGATGGTCGGGCACCCTGGACAACCACGAGCAATCTCTCAAAACCCTTCACAGAGCGGAGAAAAAAAGGCAGGACATGTATGAGCTGTGTGGAGCACTGAACCTGACCCCACGCTTCCTCTATGTCAACACTCAACCCAACCACAACGATCTAAATGCCGAGCGCGAGTTCAATTTCGGGGAGTCAATCCACTTCCTAAACGCGTTCAAGACGATCACTAGCTACGTCCCTACCAAAGACAAAAACCGCATCTTTAAAGTCGATGACCGCTTGATGATCAACCCTACTCTGGTACAGCTGCTAAGGAGCGCGGAATGACCCTTTTCAATGTCTTGGAACCAGGAACAGCCGCCAAGGCCCGCACCAACATGCTGAAGCTACCTGGTGACTTGGAGACCATCATTGATCTCTTGTCGGCCCCCACCGAAGGGGTTGGGCATATTCAGGCAGCCGTGGTTGAGGTAACCCGTAACTCCGACGAGAGGACCGAGAGGTACTACCAGCGCGTTGACTCGACCATCAAGGACTTCATCCGCCAGAAGCTTGGCCTTCCTGCTTCCACCAAAGTGCACTACAGCAAATTCAACGCGAGAAAGGGGGCTTTCGGTTTCCTATATCTGAGCGCCTTCCCCCCTGAACCAGGCCAGGTCCGTGAGGTCATCGCTAAGCATTCGCTGAATCCTCTCTACGCGATTCAGGCCCTGCTGGACCTGAAACTCAAACTCTCGTTTCTCATGGATGTGGACAAGCACTACGAAATTGCCCCGGTCGAGTTCAATGCTGACCTGTACATTGGACTGATGCTGAGCCGCACATCCAGGGACGGAAAATTTGTCTTCGATGCACTCGCGTACGACCTGTTCTTCTCCAAAGAACAGGAGCTCGCCATTAAGCTCAATCGAGTGGTCATGGAATGCTCCTCCACACAGGACGCCATCAGCCGATCGATCACAGACAGCGGCGAGCTCATGTTCGACTGGGCCGGGAAGCGATTCGAGCGCACCCGCCGGCTCAGCGCGACAACGAACAGTGATCGCAACTACATGGCCTTCGCCACGAACAATGAAAATGCCAGGGCCTGCGATCGCTATGAAAACAGCATCAACTACCATCAAACCGACTGTATCAATCGAATCGAGCGCTTACTGAATCTGTCAGGGGTTGAGTTTATCCCTGTCGTGTACGAAGCCACTCACCAGGTCAAGGCCTTCCTAGAAGGACTTCCGACCATGTCCAACCCACTTTGGCTGCTCGACACTGTCACGAGCTATTCAAGTGATGAGGCCCGACTTGGCTTCATCAGCGAGCTCGTCGACAGGTTTGGAGCATCAAAAGTGCTGGCCGCCGACTCCCTTCCAGACCCCACGCAACTGGATGTGGGCACAACGAACTATCTGGTTCTTAGTGAGAAGGTCAAAAACGTTGGCGGGAGCAAGAACGGATCCAGCATCTTTGAAACCTCCATCGACGAGTCCTTCAACTCCTTCTGGCAGGCTCTTGCTGCCAAGCAACGCAATCCCACAGCAGAGTTCGACTACTACACGTCGGTGAAACTACATCGCTTCGCCCAGTCTATCGGTAGCATCTGCCAGGGGTTCAACGTAGTCGCCAGCAAGCTGCCATCTGAGGCGGCCATCGAAAAATCCCTGCAGGAGCTGGCCCTAAAAGAGGCAATCCATAAGGACAGAGCCGTAACCATCAGCGAAGCAACGCTGCCCACAATGTCACTGGAGCTGATGAGTTGCCGGAGGGACTGGAAGGAGAACGTCTATATCCAGGTTCTGGATGTATCCATTGCCGGCAAGACAATAAAAATTGAGCGATCGCGACGATACGACGAGGCCTCCAAGGGGGAATTCAACTACGAATTCAAAAAGCTCAGTAGTGCCCTCGGTAAAGGCGATGCGAAACCCTTCGATGTCATTTGGGATGGAGCATTCCTGATCCGCGACAAAGAAACAAACGCCTGGCTAAACGCTTACAGAACCGATCGGATACCCTCGATCATCGGGAACACCCTGTTCGACAACCAGGAGCGTCAGGACAAAGGCATGCCTCCGTCACGAGAGGTCGGCATCCAAATATCTGCCCTCCCGTACTACCTCACGCCAACTAGGCAGAAACAGCGCCATAGCATCTTTATCCAGGATAACGGTACTGAAGGGGCTTGGTTCTTTGTTGCGTCTAACAAAGCAGCCAACAACACCATCCCGAAGCAAAGCCTCGTCTACAACGTAGTAATCACGAACGATTCCGGAGCGAAGGTTCCCGTCTTGAGCCACCCGCTGGGTGAGATGTTCTTCTCTACGTTCACCTTTGACATAGTGAAGCTCCGGGAATCGGCCAAGACCTCGATCCTTCAAAAAATCGTGGAGCTGTGTCTGCACAACTGAACAGAGCGGGACTCCACATTGGCGCCGTACGCAAGGGACACTCCCCCCAGCAGAGATGTTTCGCACCAGATCAAGACGAGGATCGCATTTCGCCTCAAGCGTACTCGAAAGTGTCCGTGCTAGCGGGGCTTCTACAAGGGTGCATTGGTCATGGACGTACCAATATCCAGGGCCCCAGCACATCTGAACTACTACCCCTCGCTCAGCTCCCCTCGGCCCTCGCTATGGCGCAGATCGCGTGGAACTGCGCCAAATTCGACGCTTCAATTGGCGCAGTTCAGAAAACTGCGCCAGAATTGCGCCAACAGCATTCAAACGGCGCCACCTAAGCTATGCCCTCCTCCACAGACATACTCAACAGTATCCAAGCATCTGGGAACGGACTGACGCTGACTGAGCTATTGGCCAAACACCCCGACATTGCTCGGAGAACAGCGCAGCGACTGATTGCAAAGCTGATAGCAAGCGGTCAGATCTCAGCGCAGGGTGAAGGTAGAGCACGGCGCTATTTCGGAACTGCTATCCAAGCAGAAACCAGCACCCTGGACACTGATAGCTTTCCGTCCTTTATCCCGCTGTCGGCAGACAGCCGGGACATCCTCGCTTACATCAACCAACCACCTGAAGCGCGCAAGCCCGTTGGCTACCAGCGCGACTTTCTTGACACCTACCAGCCGAACGCAACGAGCTACCTGCCAGAATCACTGCGGCGCCAACTGCACAGAATGGGCAAAACCACAGATGCCTTGGAGCCTGCAGGCACGTACAGCCGCGCAGTCCTGAATCGCCTGCTGATTGATTTATCGTGGGCATCGAGTCACCTGGAGGGGAACACCTACTCGCGACTCGATACGCGACAGCTGATTGAGCATGGCAAGGCCGCACAAGGCAAAGCAGCCATCGAAACACAGATGATCTTGAACCATAAAACGGCAATCGAGCTGTTGGTCGAGAACATTGAAAGTGCAGAGTTCAACCGCTACACATTGATGAACCTGCACAGCGCCTTGGCCGAGAACCTGCTCCCAAATCCTACAGATGAAGGCCGCATCCGACAGCATGCCGTCGACATTGGGAAAAGCACCTATCGCCCTCTCTCAACACCACAACAGATTGAGGACACCTTGGAGGTTCTGCTTAGCAAGGCCAATCAGATTACTGATCCGTTCGAGCAGTCGTTCTTCATGATGGTGCACCTGCCCTACCTGCAGCCCTTTGCCGACATCAACAAGCGCACCTCCAGACTGGCAGCGAACCTGCCACTGTTTCGCGCCAACCTATGTCCGCTGACATTTCTGGATGTACCCGAACAGGCCTACAGCCGCGCCACGTTGGGCGTATACGAAATGACCCGGGTAGAGCTGCTGCGCGACCTGTACCTCTGGGCCTATGAACGCTCAACGCAGGAGTACCTGGCAATCAAGCAAGACCTTGCTGAACCAGACCCACTTAGACTGACCTGGCGGGACTTCATCAAATCGACCATTCGAGAGGTCGTCACTCATCCTGAGCTTGATCCACTGACCTGCATTCAACACGCAGTAGCTGAGCATGTTTCAGACACTGAGCAGCCAGAAGTACAAGCCCTGATCGTTGAAGAGCTCCGACGACTGCACGAAGGGGTGCTGGCGCGTTACGGATTACGGCCATCCGAGTTCACCCTCTGGAAATCGCGCCATGGGAATTGATGATCTCACACCCAACCATTCACGCCCTCAGACAGAAAGCGAACACTCAATATTAAGCCCTATGGATTACGAAAGCCTTCTTGCACAGGTCGTCCAACTAGTCGAAGACGCTGGCCTGCTGCTCATTACTGAATGGCAGCGCCCAGAAGGACCTCGCGGCTCAGGCGATAAAGCAGATGTCGATGTTGAAATTGAATCACTGCTAAAGCCGCGGTTACTGCAGCTGCTCGACTGTGATTTCTGGGGTGAGGAAACAGGCCATAGGCTCACAGGAGCCAGGTATTGCTGGGTTGTTGACCCCAATGATGGGACTGCAGACTTCCTGAAAGGCCACAAAGGCTCTGCAATATCTGTCGGCTTGCTTGAGGATGCCCAACCGGTGCTTGGCGTGGTCTATGCACCTGTTTTGCTGGATGGTGATTCCGACTGCGTCGCATGGGCAAAAGGGGCACCGTGTGTGCTTCGCAATGGGAGCCCCATTAAAGCGACACTCGCCCAAAAAGAATGGAATCAAGACAGCAGAGTTATGGTCAGCACTGCGGCAACGAACAAGCCCGAAATCAATTCTGAATTGTGCTCACCAGGTTGCTTTGTGGCGATGCCCAGCATCGCCTATCGGTTGGCACGAGTCGCAGCAGGTGATGGGGATGCAGGCGTATCGCTTGTGCCGGTTTCAGCACACGATGTGGCTGCAGGTCATGCGCTGCTAATTGGCGCAGGGGGCGTGCTGATTGACCAGGATGGGAACAGCATCACTTATGTCACTGAAGCCGACATGCAGACAGTATCTCGGAGATGCTTTGGCGGTACGCGAGAAGCCTGCCAGTCACTGGCAAGCCGAAATTGGAGCAAGGTATTTACATGAAAACGCTAAAAGTCGTGATCGAGGATTGGGATGGTGATGGCGCCATTCGCATTCCCGATGAGGTCCTCCAAGAGCTCGGTGTAGATGTTGGTGACTCCCTTTATCTAGTCGAGGAATACGTTGGCTCAACGCGGTGCCTAGTGCTGAGCAAAACTGAACGCACTCCAGACCGCGTTGATGAACTGGTCGGACACTGGGATACCTTCGGAAAAGCGCAGAATGTTACGGATGATTGAGCAGGCAACCAGGCAGAACTGGCTGCCCTGCCTGTCGCATGACGTCATGAGCAAAGCGTTTAGAGGACTGATCGGGGCAACCACCTGAACCAAAACGCCTTGATCAATCCAGTCAGTTCAACTCCCCAGAAAGGATTTGAACGCAAAAAACCCTCCCTGTACCGCGCTAAGCCTTTGAAGTGAAAATCGATTTGGATGCGCTCTTGACGGAAGGCTCAAGGTTCCTATACTGCTCAACGACTGAGTGAAATCCTACAAATCAGTTTTCCGAGGCCAAGCGCCTGAAACGCTGATTTGAGCTGGGCATTTGTGTCTTTGGATTCAAATCCCCCCGGCTCCACCAATTGAAGCAAGCACAAACCCCTGATCTTCCTAGAGAATTTCAGGGGTTTTGTGTTTTCAGGGGCTACGAATGTCCCGAAAGTGTCACGGCAACTCCGTGGTAATCAGGCTGCCGCCGCAACAATACAACTCGACATATTCTGACGAGCAAGCTCTTCTGGCTGTGCTCCCAATAAAGCGCTGCATCGCGAACGCAACCACCGCTCGCCCGGATCACTGTGAGCAGCCCCTCTCCAGACCATCGACAGCTCTTGCTGAGGAAGTACCACTGGCACGGCTTCAGCTCTCAAGCCCCCCGATCCAGACATGGCCTGAGCAACATATTCCGGCACGATGGCAATCATGCTGCTGCCTTCAAGTAGCATGGGTAAGGCGCTGAACTGCGGCACAGCGAGGACGACTTTACGTTGACGCCCAAGCGAATGGAGGGCCCGGTCGGCATTCTCGATAACGTTGCCCATGGACGACACCACGGCATGGGGCCGCCGACAGAACTCTTCCAGGGTCAGTGCGCCAACCTGTGAGTCAGCCCGCAGCAACATCGGGCGAATCGACCGTAAATGCTTACTCCGCGCATTGGCCGGCAGCTGCAAGGCATGGCTGATGCCAAGCGAAATCTCCCCGGATGCAAGCAACTGGGGCAATTGCCATTGATCGGCGCGACGTACCACAAGCCTTATGTTCGGTGCATCGACGCGTAGGCAGCGCAACAGAGTGGGTAACAAGGCGTATTCGACGTCATCGGAAAGACCAATATGAAAAGTGGCTTCACTCGTTGTCGGGTCGAACGTCTGACACTTGCCCAACGCAGCAGCAATACTGTCGAGAGCAGGCGTCAGGTTGGAGAAAATTTCCTGGGCGCGGGATGTAGGCTCCATTACCCGCCCGGTGCGAATGAACAACGGGTCATCGAACAGGTGGCGTAGGCGCCCCAAGGCAGCGCTGACTGCTGGTTGCCCAAGGAACAGTTTCTCGCCGACACGGCTAACATTTTGCTCGTGCATCATGGTTTCGAAAACTACCAGCAGATTGATGTCCGCCCGACGCAAATCATTTCTGTTCATCATGTTAGGCACCTACGCAGAGTTGTACATTTTTGACTGTCGCCGATCAGGCTGTGAGGCGACGCTGCTTGAACACAGTATTGCTGTCGCGATTAACGATGGGCTAGTGTCGCTCTGCGCCTAGCTGTGTCGCGGAATGGGGAACGCCGGATTGAATCTCGAAGACCTGCAAACATTTGTTGAGGTCGCTGATGCTGGCGGAATCTCAGCCGCCGCACGCCACCTTGGAGTTTCCAAATCAATCGTCAGTCGGCGACTGTTCCGACTGGAAGCGGACCTTGGCATTTAGCTTCTCGCACGAACCACCCGCGGTGCGGCACTTACAGAAGCGGGTATGACATTTCGGGAACATGCGGCCCGAGCCAGTGCCGAGATTGAGACGGCCAGGGAAACGATTCTTCCCACCGGGGATCTTCGTGGTCGATTGCGGGTCGCAGTGCCGCTTTCCTCCGGCCCGATACACTTTGCCCCTGTGCTTGCTGAGATGGCACGCCGCTACCCTCGCCTTCAGATTGATGCGGCCTACGGAGATCGCTTCGTCGACCTGGTCGCGGAAGGCTTCGATTGTGCCATCCGGGTCGGAGCCCTACGCGACTCGAACCTGCTGGCCAAACGCGTGGGCCAGATTTACGGCAAGCTCGTCGCCAGCCCGGACTACATCAAGGCACATGGAGCACCCGAGACGCCGGACGAAATCGCCGCCCATCAGGCGTTGCTCGGCGCCGAAAGTTGGCGCTTCATGGATGGAAACAAGGTCATCACCGTGCAGCCGCAGGGACGCTTCAAGAGCGATAACGGCGCGGCGCTCGCCGGTGCTGCGGCAGCGGGGCTCGGTATTGCATGGCTCCCCGATTGTGTCACTTACGAATATCTGGCGTCCGGCGCACTCGTTCCGATCATGACTCGCTATCCACTGCCAGTAGGAGACGTTTACATCGTGCGGCCGCCCAGCGCGCACCCAGCGCAAAAAGTGCGCATCCTCTCGGAGTTGCTGATCGAATCATTTGAAAGTAATCCGCCGTTTACAGATGCGATGGCCAAGGTTGCAGCGACACGCAACCTTACGCCTGGCTGATCACCACCGAACTGCGAACACAATCATCACTATACTTGGCTCAGGACAACTTTCTGGAACGCCAGAACTGCGACGTCCAAAGCAACAATTCGCGTCCGCCATAAATAGGCGCAGAACTGCTGAGCTCGGGCTGCTATCGCGGTAGAAAGCCCTATCAAGCGGGCCGATACCGCAATCATCGGCAGCCGCATTCGATCAAAGCTCGATGCACGCACTTTGTGCCATCAAAGGGTCGGTGTTCACCTGTCCCAGATCCGTGGCATCGCCATCTACCTGGCGCTGCGTTTAGTGCCGTACTGTCTTCAACATGGCAAGGAGAATAACCAAGAAGACACCATGACGCCTTCCTTCGACTGACGCAGGTAGATATCGATCAGCGCCATACAACTGTCGTCGATAACATTTCAATGCGCTCAGCCATCTGCTTAGGAATGCAGGACTTTGGTTCCGCCGTCTGGATAAAGTGGCAGGCGAAGGTCCGTCGCAGAGCCTGGGCGCCTGCCCTTTCCCTAGGAGGATGGCCGTTCTGGCCAGTGCGCAGCGAAACGAGGTGATGGCCGGGCCGGATGCTACCGAGCCAGACTCGCGCGCAGCGTCAGCACGCCCTCTTCCCCCGGTGCCAGGCACAGGCTGTCAGGGCCGCAGCTGGCGGCTTCGACACAGAGAAAGCCCAGACTCTCGTTCCAGCCGACCTCGGTCAGCGGCCGACTGCCGGGGTGCCAGACCACGCTGTTGGCGCCGCCGCGGGTGTCGATGGCCAGGCGCCGCTGCCAGGGCAGGTCCTGCAGCTGCAGCACGCCGGTGTGGCGGAAGATGCGGTGGCAGCCGTCCTCGATGCGCAGTTCGCCTTCCTGGCGGCAGTCTGCGCGGGTCAGCAGGTCATGGCCGCTGGCACCGTCGAGGCCGAGCAGCGCCACGCGCGAGACGTCGCTGATGCGCCAGTAGGCATGCAGGGCATGGCTGAGCTGGCAGGGTTCGCTGTCCTGATGGCGGGTCACCAGGCGCAGCGCCAGGGTTTCGCCCAGTTCGGCCTCGAGGTGCAGCGTCCAGTCGCACAGTTCGAGCTGCCAGAGCAGTTGCACGCCCTGCTCGCCCCAGTCGCAGGCCAGCAGTTGCCACTCCTCGCTCAAGCGCGCCCAGCCGTGAGATGGCCAGCCGCTCTCGCTGGGATGGCGGCCGAACCAGGGCCAGCAGATCTGGGTGCCGCCGCTCTCCGAACCGCCGGCGCCACT
>NZ_JAODYT010000036.1:0-46576 GCF_029834875.1 Pseudomonas sp. GD04158
ACGCCTTCCAGACGCAGGCGCTCGCGGGCCAGGCGGCCCTGCATGTGCAACACCAGGCGGCGCTGCATGTTGTGCAGGCGCTGCACCAGCTCGCTGCTGTCCGGGGCCAGCAGTTCGGCGGCAGCCGACGGCGTCGGCGCGCGCACGTCGGCGACGAAGTCGGCGATGGACACGTCCGTCTCGTGGCCCACGGCGCTGACGATGGGCGTGACGCAGGCCGCCACGGCGCGCGCCACGCTTTCCTCGTTGAAGCACCAGAGGTCTTCCAGCGAACCGCCGCCGCGGGCCAGGATCAATGCATCGAAACCCAGCGCATCGGCCCGTTGCAGGGCGCGCACGATCTGCGCGGTGGCCTCGCGACCCTGCACGGCGGTGGGGATCAGATTCAGTTCCACCTGCGGCGCGCGGCGGCGGAACACGCTGATGATGTCGCGAATCACCGCGCCGGTGGGCGAGGTGACGATGCCGATGCGCCTGGGATGGGCGGGTAGGGCGATCTTGCGTTCGGTAGAGAACAATCCTTCGGCGCCGAGTTTTTCCTTCAGCGCCTCGAACGCCAGGCGCAAAGCGCCGTCACCGGCAGGTTCGACCGCATCTAGAATCAGCTGGTAGTCGCCGCGCCCTTCGAACAGCGAGACCTTGCCGCGTACTTTCACCGCCAGTCCATCGCGCAGCGCCTGGCGCACGCGGGCGGCGTTCTGCCGGAACAGCGCGCAGCGCACCTGAGCCTGGCTGTCTTTCAGGGTGAAGTAGACATGGCCGGACGCGGGACGGGCGAGGTTGGAGATTTCCCCCTCGACCCAGATGCCGGAGAACACGTCCTCCAGCAGCAGGCGGGCGCGGTTGTTGAGCTGGCTGACGCTGAGCACCTCGCGGTCGAGGTTCAGGCGAGCAAAGGGATCGTTGATCATGGGGGCGCATGATAAGTCGAGAGGGGCGTCGGCGCGACCATCATCAAGCCTGTAGCAGGCGTTCCAGCAGCCAGGCCGCCACCGGGCCGAGTTCCCGCTGGCGCGACCACACGGCGTCCACCGTTACCCGTCGCGGCCAGCCACTGCAGCGCAGCTCCTGCAGGCCATCGAAGCCGTAGGCGTCGACCAGTTGCCGCGGCAGCTCGGCCCAGCCGAAGCCCAGGCGCGCCATCTCCAGCAGCATCAGGTAGTCCGGCGCGGCCCAGCAGCGTCCACCGCTGCCAGGCAGAACATCGGCGCTGGCGTCGTCGTTGGCGACGCTGCTCAGGCGCAGCAGGCGCCAGTGCGACAAGTCTTCCGGGCGCACCTGGGCCAGTTCGCTCAGCGGATGACCCTTGGCCGCGAACAGGCCGAATTCACTGCTCATGTGCAGGCGGGCATGGGCGATATGCGGCGGGTAGGCCGGCTGTGCGGCGATCAGACCGAGTTGCGCGCGGCCCTGACTGACCAGGTCGAGCACGTCGGCCTGCTCCGCGATCAGGCTCTCGAACTGCAGATCGGGGAAGCGCTGATCCAGCTCCTGCAGGCGCGCCTCGTACTGCTTCGGCTGATAGGTATCGGACAGCGCCAGGGTCAGACGCGGCTCCTGCCCCCTGGCCAGAGCCGCGGCATGCCGCGCCAGGCGGTCGCTGGCGGTCAGCACTTCCTCGGCATGTGCCAGCAGGCTGGCGCCAGCCTCGGTCAGTTGCAGCTTGCGTGGGCCGCGTTCGAACAGCGCCACGCCCAGGTCAATCTCCAGGCGGGCGACCGCTTCGCTGACGGTCGACTGACTCTTGCCCAGACGCCTGGCGGCGGCGCTCAGTGAGCCGCAGTTGGCCGCGTGGGCGAACGCCTGGAGGGATTCCGGTGAAATATTCATATCGGTTTTGCCGATGGCAGCTGCCTTTGGGATGGCTGATATTCCGATGATCATAGCGCTCGTTGTCACTTATCACGAGGTTCGCTCCATGACTCAGCCCCTGCCGCGCTCGCTGCGTGAGCGCATCGGTCACGCCCTGGCCTTCGAGACCATCGCCGTGCTCATCTGCGCGCCGGCCATGGCCTGGTTCATGGGCAAGCCGCTGTTGCACCTCGGCGTATTGACGCTGATGTTCTCCACCGTGGCGATGCTGTGGAACATGCTGTTCAACTACCTGTTCGACCGTGCCCAGGGACGGCTGGGCTTCGAGCGCGGCCTGTGGGCGCGGGTCAGCCATGCGCTGCTGTTCGAGGCGGGCTTGATTCTGGTGCTGGTGCCGCTGGCCGCCTGGTGGCTGTCGATCGGCCTGCTCGAGGCACTGCTGCTGGATATCGTGCTGATCCTGTTCTTCCTGCCCTACACCCTGGCGTTCAACTGGATCTATGACGTGCTGCGCGCGCGTTGGCTGGCGCGGCGCGAAGCGCAGATGGACGATGCGGTGTGCCGAGGGGCTTGATTTGCGGGCGCTAGCACCTAAGCTGCCGCTCTTTCTTTGTCAGCCCTCCGAGCACCATGACCGCGCAATTGATCCTCGTCCCGCAGATTTCCACGCTTCCCGCTCATGAAGAGAAGGCGAGGGCCATGCTGCGCTGGCTGGTCAAGCGGGAGATCGTCGAGGCGCTGCCCACCACCTGCGGCCAGGGCGGCAACGGCATGGCCTACGCCATCGGCCCGGGCGCCCGACGTATCGCCCAGCACCCCGAGTTGCTGCCCTATGGTCAGCCGCTCAATGGCCTGGAGATCATCACCCATCGCTGCATCTATGTGCCGACGCGGAATTTTCTCGAGGAGGCGGGCTGCCCCGAATGCCGCCGGGAGGTGGGCGTGCCGCTGTTCGACAGCCTGGAAGTGTGGTGGCCCGGGGAAACCGACAACTTCACCTGCCCCGAATGCGGGCATGAGGACGACATCAACGGCTTCCTGTTCCTGCAGCCCTGCGGCTTTTCCAACCTGGGCTTCATCTTCAACGGCTGGATGGATGCCGGCCTGCGTCCGGCGTTCGTCGAGGAGTTCGGCGAACGTCTGGGCTTTGCGCTGAGGCAGGTGCGGGTGGACGATCCGGCCTGAAGCGTAACCCCATGGCGGGTCTAAGAGGCTGCCGCCGCTACCGCGAAGGCCGCCAAGTGACGCCCTGACCTGCTCCCGGCGTTCACGGCCCGACAAGCATTTCCGACGCTGCGTCAGCGATGACGGCACGGAGACACACTTTGCATTGAGGGAAATGAGGTCGCTGGGTATAATGCCGCGCTTCTTATTTTCCCGCTCGGGAGCCCGCCCATGCTGCGCATCAGCCAAGAAGCACTCACTTTCGACGACGTCCTGCTCATCCCCGGTTACTCCGAGGTACTGCCCAAGGACGTCAGCCTGAAGACCCGCCTGACCCGCGGCATCGAACTGAACATCCCGCTGCTGTCCGCTGCCATGGACACCGTCACCGAAGCGCGTCTGGCCATCGCCATGGCTCAGGAAGGCGGCATCGGCATCATCCACAAGAACATGACCATCGAGCAGCAGGCTGCCGAGGTGCGCAAGGTCAAGAAGTTCGAGGCCGGCGTGGTCAAGGACCCGATCACCATCGAGGCCGACGCCACCGTGCGCGATCTGTTCGAGCTGACCCGGCAGAACAACATCTCCGGCGTACCGGTGCTCTCCAACGGAGATCTGGTGGGCATCGTCACTTCCCGCGACGTGCGTTTCGAGAACCGTCTGGACGCCTTGGTGCGTGACGTGATGACGCCGAAAGAGCGCCTGGTCACCGTCAAGGAAGGCGCCGACAAGGAAACCGTGCGCGCGCTGCTGCACAAGCACCGCATCGAGAAGGTGCTGATCGTCGATGACGCCTTCAACCTCAAGGGCATGATGACCGTCAAGGACATCGAGAAGGCCAAGGCCTACCCGCTGGCCAGCAAGGACGATCAGGGTCGCCTGCGCGTCGGTGCTGCCGTGGGTACCGGTGCCGATACCGGTGACCGCGTCGCCGCGCTGGTCAATGCCGGCGTCGACGTGATCATCGTGGACACCGCCCACGGCCACTCCAAGGGCGTGATCGACCGCGTGCGCTGGGTCAAGCAGAACTTCCCCGAGGTGCAGGTGATCGGCGGCAATATCGCCACGGGCGACGCGGCCAAGGCACTGGTCGAAGCCGGCGCCGATGGCGTCAAGGTCGGTATCGGCCCGGGCTCGATCTGCACCACCCGTATCGTTGCCGGCGTCGGCGTACCGCAGATCAGCGCCGTGGCCAATGTTGCCGCTGCTCTGGCGGGTACCGGTGTACCGCTGATCGCCGACGGTGGCATCCGCTTCTCCGGCGACCTGTCCAAGGCCATCGTCGCTGGCGCTTCCGCCGTGATGATCGGCTCCATGCTGGCCGGTACCGAAGAGGCGCCGGGCGAGGTCGAGCTGTTCCAGGGCCGTTCCTACAAGGCTTACCGCGGCATGGGCTCGCTGGGCGCCATGGCGCAGGCGCAGGGTTCCTCTGACCGTTACTTCCAGGACTCCTCGGCCGGCGCCGAGAAGCTGGTGCCGGAAGGCATCGAAGGTCGTGTGCCGTACAAGGGCGCGATGAGTGCCATCGTTCACCAGCTGATGGGCGGCCTGCGTGCCTCCATGGGCTACACCGGCTGCGCCACCATCGAAGAGATGCGCACCAAGCCGGAGTTCGTGCGCATCACCGGCGCCGGCATGGCTGAGTCGCACGTCCACGACGTGCAGATCACCAAGGAAGCCCCGAACTATCGCGTGGGCTAAGGTCCATTGCATTGAATCAACACGGGGCTGGTTTAACAGCCCCGTGTCATTTGTGAATACCTACGAGAGACGGCCATGGCCCACGACATTCACGCCCACCGCATCCTCATTCTGGACTTCGGTTCCCAGTACACCCAGCTGATCGCCCGCCGTGTGCGCGAGATCGGCGTCTATTGCGAACTGCACCCCTGGGACATGAGCGACGAGGACATCCGCGCCTTCGCTCCGCGCGGCATCATCCTCGCCGGCGGCCCGGAGTCGGTGCATGAAGCCAATAGCCCGCGCGCGCCGCAAGCGGTGTTCGACCTGAACGTGCCGGTGCTGGGCATCTGCTACGGCATGCAGACCATGGCCGAGCAGCTCGGTGGCAAGGTGGAAGGCTCCGACCTGCGCGAGTTCGGCTACGCCCGTGTCGACGTGGTCGGCAAGAGCCAGCTGCTGGCCGGTATCGAAGACCATGTCGACGCCGATGGCGTATTCGGCCTCGACGTGTGGATGAGCCACGGCGACAAGGTCACCCGCCTGCCGGAAGGCTTCCACATCCTCGCCAGCACCCCGAGCTGCCCGATCGCCGCCATGAGCGACGACACCCGCCACTACTACGGCGTGCAGTTCCACCCGGAAGTGACCCACACCAAGCAGGGCGGCCGCATTCTGTCCCGCTTCGTGCTGGAGATCAGCGGCTGCGAGGCCCTGTGGACCCCGGCCAACATCGTCGAAGACGCCGTGGCCGCCGTGCGTGCCCAGGTCGGCGACGCCAACGTGCTGCTCGGCCTGTCCGGCGGTGTCGACTCTTCCGTGGTCGCGGCGCTGCTGCACAAGGCCATCGGCGATCAGCTCACCTGCGTGTTCGTCGACAACGGCCTGCTGCGCCTGCACGAGGGCGACCAGGTGATGGCCATGTTCGCCGAGAACATGGGCGTGAAGGTGATCCGTGCCAATGCCGAGGAGCAGTTCCTCTCCAACCTGGCCGGTGAGTCCGACCCGGAGAAGAAGCGCAAGATCATCGGCCGTACCTTCATCGACGTGTTCGATGCCGAGGCCAGCAAGCTGGACAACATCCAGTTCCTCGCCCAGGGCACCATCTACCCGGACGTGATCGAGTCGGCCGGCGCCAAGAGCGGCAAGGCCCACGTGATCAAGAGCCACCACAACGTCGGTGGCCTGCCCGAGGAGATGAACCTCAAGCTGGTCGAGCCGCTGCGTGAACTGTTCAAGGACGAAGTGCGCAAGATCGGCCTGGAGCTGGGCCTGCCCTACGACATGGTCTACCGCCACCCGTTCCCGGGCCCGGGCCTGGGCGTGCGTATCCTCGGCGAAGTGAAGAAGGAATACGCCGACCTGCTGCGCCGTGCCGACCATATCTTCATCGAAGAGCTGCGCAAGGCCGACTGGTACCACAAGACCAGCCAGGCGTTCGTGGTGTTCCAGCCGGTGAAATCGGTCGGCGTGGTCGGTGATGGCCGCCGCTACGCCTGGGTCGTCGCCCTGCGCGCCGTGGAAACCGTGGACTTCATGACCGCACGCTGGGCGCACCTGCCCTACGAGCTGCTGGAAACCGTCAGCGGCCGCATCATCAACGAGATCGAAGGCATCTCCCGCGTCACCTACGACGTGTCGAGCAAGCCGCCCGCGACCATCGAGTGGGAATGATGACCCTCCGAGCCTAGCTCGTGTGACGAAACCCCGGCCATGCTGCCGGGGTTTTGTTTTTCGGGGTATGTGGCGCGTTTTCTGTCGTCCGCCGAGCGCTTTGGCTAGGGTTAGGCTTTTACTTGGCAAAAAGGAAGCGCTCATGTCCGTCAACTCGCCATCTGCCTCGTGCTCGCGCACTTTCCTGGCCGCTCTGCTGCTGGCCGTGGCTCCCTGCAGCTTGGCTCAGGATGTAATTGAGCTTTTCGGCGAGCGCCCTTACACCGGTCGAGTCGACTTCAAGGTGGCACCTCCCTCCGGCAAACCGGACAGCCACTACGGGAAGGGAAGCGTATTGCTGGAGCGCAGTGCGCCGGGTAAGGCGAGTCTGCAGCTGCGGGGCAAGGTTCCGGACAGCACCACGCAGACCGAGCTCACTATTCCAGGTCTTTATGACGATGCAGGTTGGCGCAGCGAGCCGGGTGACGTGCAGGTGAGCATCAGTGCCGACGGGCGTGTCAGCGGTGGCGGTATCAGCGACGGACGTACCTTCCTCTTTTCCGGCACTTTCAGCCCGACTGAGGTACGACTGGAGGTGCGTGTCACGTCGGCGCGCGAGGAAGGCGGTGTGCCTGCCGGCACTACCCTGACTTTCGATTATCGGGTCAAGCGCGAATCCCTTGCGGCGCAAGGCGTTCAGGAGGCAGAGGGCGGTTGTCGTCTGGTCATGCGGCCCATTGCCAATTTCGGTGGCGGCATGACCATGGCTCAGGTACCTGAGTGCGATTGAACGGAGAACTCTGCCGGGGTGGATGGCGGGCCGCGAATACCTTGAGTAGCTCCGTGGACAGTCAGCTCTGCAGCAATGACAGCGTCACCAGGAGGGCGAACATGCTCAGGCTCAGAAAACCGATCAGCAGCATGCGTCTGTCTTCTCGAATCTGGCTGGTGAGTATCGCTTTGCGCTGCTGCCAGTCGCAGGCGATGGTGATCCAGCGATTTTCCAGCATCTGGCGCCAATCCTCATCGCTCAGCCAGCAGGCGACATGATGTGCGGGCAGATCCAGTGCGGGGAACAACTCCTCGCACGTCAGCGGGCCGAGGGATATCTGAAAGCGCTGACCATGTCGCTCGCAGTCCAACTCGAGGCGGACTTGCGGGCGGCTGTCCTGGAAGTGAATGTCTTCCAGGTCGGGTGTGAAAACTTCATAGGATGTGATTTGCGCCGTGCCTGGACGCAGCAAGGCTCTGCGGATTTTTTCCCAGAGCAGCTGCGCCAGCTTGTAAAAGGCCCAGGCGGCAAAGGCGAATAGCAGCAGGCTGATCAGCCACAGCAGGCCGCCGAGCAGGATGAAGAGCACGATCATGATCAGTACCCTGTAAGCAGCGTCGGTGCAGCTTCCCAGATGAGGTAGCTCATGAGCATCAGCGCCATTGCGGCGAAGGGCGATGCGGCGTTTGGGGATTCGGGAGTGGCATCGGCAGGGTTCGCTTTGGGAACGTAAAGCAGAAAGGTGCCGGCCTGTTCGTTGAGCTCGACATGTTCTTTGTCGGACACGAGATGCTCAACTTCGTAGGTGCGTTGTTCGTACTCGTAACGCAGGCGATAGACGTACTTGAGGCTTACCATCGTGGTTTTGCCAGCGCTGATACGTGCTTCTACGAGTTTTTGATCGATGATCGACGCTTTCACGATGTCGTGCGGCCGGCCAAGCCTGTAGCAGTCGGACCAGATCGCCTCGCCGAACGCGGCCATTAGCCCAATCCACATAAGCAGGATCAGTGGCGTGATCGCCACGATCATGATGCCCAAGGGGGCGTCGAAGAAGAAACTGTCCATGTCCTGATGAGTGCTTCCTGTTGATTCCTTGGCAATCTTACCCTGTTGAACCCCGCCGTTTATCGGCGCTATCTCGCAGTATCTGCCGCGGCAATTTGTCTTTGTCAGGGTGCTCGTCTGGCTATCCATGAAAATGAGAAGATACCGCAATTGAGTATGCTCACGAGTTGAGGATGAAGATGTCGTTTACCCGCAGGCAGGTGCTCGCCGGGCTGGCTGGCCTGGGTGTAGCCGGGTTGGGCGTCGGTGGTGTGCGTTATTGGCTGGGGCGTCCGGAGAATATTGCCACGCACGATTACGAGCTGATCGCCGCGCCGCTGGATCTGGAACTGGTGCCGGGGCAGAAGACGCCGGCCTGGGCCTATGGCGGCCAGGCGCCGGGGTTGGAGCTGCGTTGCCGTCAGGGCGAGCGACTGCGGGTGCGCTTCATCAACAAGCTGGACGTGCAGAGCACCATCCACTGGCACGGCATTCGTCTGCCGCTGGAGATGGACGGCGTGCCCTACGTCTCCCAGGCGCCGGTACTGCCGGGCGAATACTTCGACTACGACTTCATCTGCCATGACGCCGGCAGCTTCTGGTACCACCCGCATACCGCCAGCGCCGAGCAGCTGGGGCGTGGCCTGGTGGGGCCGCTGATCGTCGAGGAGCGCGAGCCGACCGGCTTCCGCCATGAGCGCACGCTGAGCCTGAAGACCTGGCATATCGATGAGCAGGGCGCCTTCAGCGAGTTTCTGGTGCCGCGCCAGGCGGCGCGCGAAGGTACGCGCGGACGGCTGAACACCATCAACGGCCAGCCCAATCCGACTCTCGAATTGCCAGCAGGGCAGGTGGTGCGCCTGCGCCTGATCAATGTCGACAACACCATCACCTACCGTCTCAACCTGCCGGGCGGCGAGGCGCGCATCTATGCCCTGGATGGCAATCCGGTGCAGCCGCGGCCGCTGGGCAAGGAGTACTGGCTGGGGCCGGGCATGCGCATCGATCTGGCGCTCAGGGTCCCGGCGCCTGGGCAGGAGTTGCCCCTGCGCAATGGTCCGCTGCGCCTCGCCACGTTTAGGAGCGTTGCCAGCGCGGAGGGCGCGGCTGACTGGCCGCCGCCGCTACCGGCCAATCCCGTCGCCGAGCCGGATCTGGCACGCGCCGAGACCCTGCGTTTCAACTTCGAGTGGGCGGCGACGCCGTCCGGCGATGTCGAGCGTGGTGGCAGCTACAGGTACTGGCAGATCAACGGCCAGGCCTGGGACATCAATGACAAGACCTGTGCAGATCGCCCCATCGCCACGCTGAAGAAGAACGGGCACTACATCTTCGTGCTGCGCAACATGGCGCAGTACCAGCACCCGATCCACCTGCACGGCATGACCTTCAAGGTGCTGGGTTCGGATCGGCGCAAGATCATTCCGTATTTCACCGACACCTACCTGCTGGGCAAGAACGAAACGGCGCGCATCGCCCTGGTCGCCGATAATCCCGGGGTGTGGATGTTCCATTGCCATGTGGTCGACCATATGGAGACGGGGCTGATGGCGGCCATCGAAGTGGTGTAGGGTGTGCGCCGTTTTCCGGCCCGCTTCGCCTGGCCGCCCTACGGATTGATGCCATGAAAAGACCGCAGATCATCGACCGCTCGCGTGACGAGCACTTCATGCGCCTGGCGCTGGCGCAGGCGCGCCTGGGCGCGGAGCAGGGCGAGGTGCCGGTCGGTGCGGTGCTGGTGCAGGACGGCGAGGTGGTGGGGCAGGGCTTCAATTGCCCGATTCTGCGTCACGATCCCAGTGCCCATGCCGAGATGGTGGCGATCCGCGCTGCGGCGCAGAGCGTGCAGAACTATCGGCTGCCCGGCAGCACGCTGTATGTCACCCTGGAACCCTGCAGCATGTGCGCCGGCCTCATCGTGCATGCGCGCATCGCCCGTGTGGTGTACGCCGCCAGCGAGCCGCGGGCCGGGGTGGCGATCAGTCAGGGGCAGTTCTTCGACCAGGGCTTTCTCAACCACCGGGTGCTGGTGGAGGGGGGGCTGCTGGCCGAGGAAAGCGGGGCGCTGCTCAAGGATTTCTTCAAGGCTCGGCGGGGCTGAGCGCCGCAAAGGAAAGGAACATGATGAAACGGATGATGGGCCTGCTGGCCATGGTCGCGGCGTCGGCGGTGGCGGATGAGGCGGATGTGTATCTCTTGGCCACCGTGCAGCTGGGTGGCTCCAACCTGGCGCAGAGCATTTTCCTGCATGAGCCGCAGATCACCACGCTGGAGGATTGCCAGGAAGCGGTGCGCGTGGGGCAGCGAGATCGCGATTGGCAGCGTTATCACCATATCTTCATGCGCGATCGCTTCCAGGGCTTTGCCGGCCACCTGGACTATCGCTGCGTATTCAGCACGCAGCGCTTCAGTGGCTGGAATGATCGTGCGCGCTACTCGCACCCCTATCTGATCGGGATCGACGAGAACGCCAAGCTCAAGGTCGAGCGCATGCCCAGTCAGGCGCAGTGCGCCTCGACCCTGGCCCGCTTGCCGGCGGCCAGGCGTGCGCAGAGTCGCTGCGCGGTGGGTAATCAGAACCTGCTGTAGGTTCAGAGCGGCGGGGTCTGTTCGTCCAGCGTGCGCTTGTCGATGCCGGGCAGGTGGATGCCGTTCTCGGCGACCTGGGTGCCTTCCAGCTGCGGCTGGGTCACCCAGGTGAGGATGTCGTAGTAGCGCCGTACGTTGCGCACGAAATGCACCGGTTCGCCGCCGCGGGCATAGCCGTAACGCGTCTTGCTGTACCACTGCTTCTGCGCCAGGCGTGGCAGGATCTTCTGCACATCCATCCACTTGTTGGGGTCCAGCCCCTCGGCTTCGGTCAGCTTGCGCGCATCTTCGAGGTGGCCGCCGCCGACGTTGTAGGCCGCCAGGGCGAACCAGGTGCGGTCCGGCTCTTGGATGCTTTCCGGCAATTGCTGGTGAATCTGCACGAAGTAGCGGGCGCCGCCGTCGATGCTCTGCTTGGGGTCCAGTCGATTGGAAACCCCCACCGATTGCGCGGTGCGCTGGGTCAGCATCATCAGGCCGCGTACGCCGGTCTTGGAGGTGGCGTTGGGTTGCCACAGCGATTCCTGATAGCCCATGGCGGCCAGCAGACGCCAGTCAATCTGATTGGCGTGGCCGGCCTGGCGGAACATCTTCTCGTAGCGCGGCAGGCGCTGCTGCAGGTGCTGGGCGAAGGTGTAGGCACCGACATAACCGAGTACGTCGACATGGCCGTAGTAACGCTCCTTCAGGCGTTGCAGGGTGCCGTTGGCCTGGGAGCGCTCGAGAAAGGCATCGATTTCCAGCAGCAGGCTGTCGTCTTCGCCGGGGGCCACCGCCCAGCGCATGGTGTTGGTGTCACCCAGGTCGAAGGCCACGCGCACGTTGGGGAAGTAGACCTGGTTCATCGCCAGTTCGTTGGAGTCCACCAGGGTCAGGTCGATCTGTCCTTCGTCGACCATGCGCAGCAGGTCGACCACCTCCACGGCATCGGAGACCTCGAACGTCAGCTCGGGCAGCTCCAGCTTCAGGGCTTCCAGCTGTTCGGCATGGCTGCTGCCGGCCAGCACCAGGATGCGCTTGCCGAGCAGATCCTCCGCCTTGGTCGGGCGCGTCTCGCCCTGGCGATAGATGATCTGCGGGGTGACTTCCAGATAGGGTACGGAGAAACGGGCCTGGCGCTGGCGCTGCGGTGTCTCGACCAGCCCGGCAGCGGCCAGCACCGGGCCGTCGACGTGGCCCAGGCTGGCAAACAGGCTGTCGAGGTTGTCTGCGGTTTCGATCTTCAGCTCCAGGCCGAGGTCGGTGGCGAAACGCTTGGCCAGTTCGTACTCGAAACCGGTGGCACCGTTGCGGTCCTGGAAGTAGGTGGCGGGGCTGTTACGAGTGACCACGCGCAGCTCACCCTCCGCCTTTACCTGCTCGAGTACGCTGGGCTTGGGTTCTTCGCCACAGCCAGCGAGCATCAGGAGGGTTCCAATCGCCAACAGCCCTGTGGCGCAACGCATGCGTATCGCAGGTCGTGCAAACATCGGCGCAGTATACGCAAAGCGCCAGCAGTGCCATATCTCGACAGCGCTTCGCTTCTCTGCTAGCGCTCGCCCATCTCGAAAGCACCCGGCACAGGTGCCGCAGACGCGGCTTTAGGCTAGAATGCACGGCCTCCTAGCATCTCCTTCCCAGAGGCTGTTCCGACGATGTTGATTCTGCGCGGCGCTCCCGCCCTTTCCGCTTTCCGCCATGGCAAATTGCTTGAGCAACTGACCAGCAAGGTGCCGGCCGTGACCGGGCTGTACGCCGAGTTCGCGCATTTCGCCGACGTCACCGGCGTGCTCAACGCCGATGAGGAACAAGTGCTGGCGCGGCTGCTCAAGTACGGCCCGAGCGTGCCGGTGCAGGAGCCCAGCGGCAAACTGTTTCTGACCATTCCGCGCTTCGGCACCATCTCGCCCTGGTCGAGCAAGGCCAGCGACATTGCCCGCAACTGCGGCCTGGGCAAGATCCAGCGTCTGGAGCGCGGCATCGCCTATTACGTCAGCGGCGAGCTGAGCGAAGCCGACAGCGCCGCCGTCGCCGCTCTGCTGCATGACCGCATGACTCAGCTGGTGCTGAGTGCCCTCGAGGATGCTGCCGCGCTGTTCAGCCACGCCGAGCCCAAGCCGCTGACCGCCGTGGACGTGCTCGGCGGTGGCCGCGCCGCGCTGGAGCAGGCCAACCAGGACTTGGGCCTGGCCCTGGCCGAGGACGAAATCGACTACCTGGTCAAGAGCTTCAATGACCTGGGGCGCAACCCGCACGACATCGAACTGATGATGTTTGCCCAGGCCAACTCCGAGCACTGCCGCCACAAGATCTTCAATGCCAGCTGGGACATCGATGGCGAAAGCCAGGACAAGTCGCTGTTCGGCATGATCAAGAACACCTACCAGATGCACAGCGAAGGCGTGCTGTCCGCCTACAAGGACAACGCCTCGGTCATCGAAGGCTTCACCGCCGGGCGTTTCTTCCCCAATCCGGAAACCCGCCAGTACGGCGCGGTGCAGGAGCCGGTGCATATCCTGATGAAGGTGGAGACGCACAACCACCCGACTGCCATCGCGCCGTTCCCGGGCGCCTCCACCGGCTCCGGCGGTGAGATTCGCGACGAAGGCGCCACCGGTCGTGGCGCCAAGCCCAAGGCCGGTCTGACCGGTTTCTCGGTTTCCAACCTGAATATCCCCGATTTCCTCCAGCCCTGGGAAAAGCCCTACGGCAAGCCCGAGCGCATCGTCAGCGCGCTGGACATCATGATCGAAGGCCCGCTGGGCGGCGCCGCGTTCAATAACGAGTTCGGTCGTCCGGCACTCAACGGCTACTTCCGTACCTTCGAGCAGGCGGTCAACAGCCCGCGTGGCGAAGAAGTGCGCGGCTACCACAAGCCGATCATGCTCGCCGGCGGCCTCGGCAACATCCGCGAAAACCATGTGCAGAAGGGCGAGATCTCGGTTGGCGCCAAGCTGATCGTGCTCGGCGGCCCGGCCATGCTCATCGGTCTGGGCGGCGGCGCTGCTTCCTCGATGGCCACCGGCGCCAGCTCGGCCGACCTGGACTTCGCCTCGGTGCAGCGCGAGAACCCGGAAATGGAACGTCGCTGCCAGGAGGTCATCGACCGCTGCTGGCAGCTGGGCGAAGCCAACCCGATCAAGTTCATCCACGACGTTGGCGCCGGCGGCATCTCCAACGCCCTGCCGGAGCTGATCAACGACGGCGGTCGTGGCGGTCGCTTCGAGCTGCGCAAGGTACCCAACGACGAGCCGGGCATGGCCCCGCACGAGATCTGGTGCAACGAGTCGCAGGAGCGTTACGTGCTGTCCGTCGATGCGGCCGACTTCGAGCGCTTCCAGGCCATCTGCGAACGCGAGCGTTGCCCCTTCGCCGTGGTCGGTGAGGCCACCGCCGAACCGCACCTGACCGTCACCGACAGTCACTTCAATAACACTCCGGTGGACATGCCGCTGGAGGTGCTGCTGGGCAAACCACCGCGCATGCATCGCAGCGTCAGCCGCGAAGCCGAGCAGGGCGATGACTTCAACGCCGCCAGCGTCGACATCGAAGAAGCGCTGGGCCGTGTGCTGCGTCACCCGGCCGTGGCCAGCAAGAGCTTTTTGATCACCATCGGCGACCGCACCATCACCGGTCTGGTGGCGCGCGACCAGATGGTCGGCCCCTGGCAGGTGCCGGTGGCCGACTGCGCCGTCACCGCCACCAGCTTCGACGTCTATACCGGCGAAGCCATGGCCATGGGCGAGCGCACGCCGCTGGCGCTGCTGGATGCGCCTGCGTCGGGCCGTATGGCCGTCGGTGAGACCATCACCAACCTGGCCGCGGCGCGTATCGGCAAGCTGTCCGACATCAAGTTGTCGGCCAACTGGATGGCTGCCGCCGGCCACCCGGGCGAAGACGCCCGCCTGTACGACACCGTCAAGGCCGTGGGTATGGAGCTGTGCCCGCAGCTTGGCATCACCATTCCGGTGGGCAAGGACTCCATGTCCATGAAGACCCGCTGGCAGGAAGAGGGCGTCGACAAGAGCGTGACCGCGCCGCTGTCGCTGGTGATCTCCGGCTTCGCTCCGGTGCAGGACATCCGCCAGACCCTGACCCCGCAACTGCGCATGGACAAGGGCGAGACCGATCTGATCCTGATCGACTTGGGCCGCGGCCAGAACCGCATGGGTGCTTCGATCCTGGCGCAGGTCTATGCGCAGATCGGCCAGCAGGTGCCGGACCTCGACGACGCCGAAGACCTCAAGGCCTTCTTCGCCGTGATCCAGGGCCTCAACGCCGACGGCCACCTGCTGGCCTACCACGACCGTTCCGATGGCGGCCTGCTGACCACCGTGCTGGAAATGGCCTTTGCCGGCCACTGCGGCCTATCGCTGAATCTCGATGCGCTGGCTGATAACGCTTCCGAGCTGCCGGCCGTGCTGTTCAACGAAGAGCTGGGCGCGGTGATCCAGGTGCGCCAGGATGCCACCCCGGAAGTGCTGGCGCAGTTCAGCGCCGCCGGTCTGGACGACTGCGTCGCCGTGATCGGCCAGGCGGTGAACAACAGCGAGGTCAGCATCAGCTTCAATGGCGAGCCGGTGTTCGCCGGCGAGCGCCGCCTGCTGCAGCGTCAGTGGGCCGAAACCAGCTACCGCATCCAGCGCCTGCGCGACAACGCCCAGGGCGCCGACCAGGAATTCGACCTGCTGCTGGAGGAGGACAACCCCGGTCTGTCGGTCAAGCTCGGCTTCGACGTCAACCAGGACATCGCCGCCCCCTACATCAAGAAGGGCGTGCGTCCGCAGGTGGCGATCCTGCGTGAGCAGGGCGTCAACGGTCAGGTGGAAATGGCTGCCGCGTTCGACCGCGCCGGTTTCGCCGCCATCGACGTGCATATGAGCGACATCCTGGCTGGCCGCGTCAGCCTGGAAGAATTCAAGGGCCTGGTGGCCTGCGGCGGCTTCTCCTACGGCGACGTGCTCGGCGCCGGTGAGGGCTGGGCCAAGTCGATTCTGTTCAACGCCCGTGCCCGCGACGGCTTCCAGGCCTTCTTCGAGCGCAAGGACAGCTTCGCCCTCGGTGTGTGCAACGGCTGCCAGATGATGAGCAACCTGCACGAGCTGATTCCGGGCACCGAGTTCTGGCCGCACTTCGTGCGCAACCGCTCCGAGCAGTTCGAAGCGCGCGTGGCCATGGTGCAGATCCAGGAGTCGGCGTCGATCTTCCTGCAGGGCATGGCCGGTTCGCGCCTGCCGATCGCCATCGCCCACGGCGAAGGCCATGCCGAGTTCGAAAGCGAGGAAGCGCTGCTGGAGGCCGATCTGTCCGGCACCGTGGCCCTGCGCTACGTGGACAACCACGGCAAGGTCACCGAAGCCTACCCGGCCAACCCCAACGGGTCGCCGCGCGGGATCACCGGCCTGACCAGCCGCGACGGCCGCGTGACCATCATGATGCCGCACCCGGAGCGGGTGTTCCGCGCCGTGCAGAACTCCTGGCGCCCGGACGAGTGGCAGGAAGACGGCGGCTGGATGCGCATGTTCCGCAACGCCCGCGTCTGGGTGGATTAACAACGGCCGCGTAGCGGCCTTCTGCTGACCCTCTCCCATTTATGAGGCGAAGAGGCGCGCTTTGGAAGCACTGCTTCCTGCGCCGATGAGCGCCTGATCGCGAAGCGATCAGGCCGGGGCGCGGAGCGGGGTGCCCGAAGGGCGGGAGAGGGCAAAAGCCGCGCTCCGATTCAGCTTGAGCTTGCAGATATAACACCGGAGATATCGGTAGGGCGGGAGAGGGCGTTATGGCCAATATCGAACCCTCTCCCCAGCCCTCTCCACTAGGCGTGCCCCCAATAAATGGGAGAGGGAGCCGATCGTGGAGTCCGTAGCCCGGAAACAATCCGGGGCAGTTTCCCTCACACCACTAACCCGGATTCCATCCAAGCTACATAGGCCCAGCCATGGCCGATGATCCTCTCCCCATCCTTCCCGAAGTCCGCCTGGTGAAACCCGGTGAGACCCATCGCCTATGCCGCTGCGGGCATTCGCCCGAGATGCCGAACTGCACACCCGACTGCCAGCAATCTCTGGGGCTGCGCCCCGAGCGCGAGCAGCGTCTGCTGCTATGCCGCTGCAGCCGTTCCGCGAACCTGCCCTACTGCGACGGTAGCCACAGCCCGCCGGCCCCCGGCCTGGCCGACAAATGGCGACGCTTTTTCTCTGGCCGCTGAGAACGCCACGCCTGTCGCCCGAGTCGAAAGCAGCGAATCCTTGAATGCTGCGTGCAGTTTTGTGCGGGCGATCTCAAGACAATCCCATGTCAAAGTGACATCATGTTGCCGTCATGGCTTGTCTGTTGTTCGGTTGCCCCGTTGCGGAGAACTTGATGTACAAACTGTGTTTCTATGTACCGGAAGCCCACCTGGAGCCGGTGAAAAAGGCGGTTTTCGCCGCAGGTGGTGGCCGCATCGGTCGTTATGACAACTGCTGCTGGCAGGTGCTCGGACAGGGCCAGTTCCGCGCTCTGGAAGGTAGCCAGCCGTTTATCGGCCAGGTCGACAGCATCGAGCAGGTTGCCGAATGGAAAGTGGAGATGGTCGTCGCCGACGAGTTGATCCACGACGCAGTCAAGGCCCTGAAGAAGAGCCACCCTTATGAAACGCCGGCTTTCGACGTCTGGCGTTTGTCCGATCTGCAGTTCTGAATCGATATGAAAAAGGCGCCCTCGGCGCCTTTTTCGATGCAGCGGCTCAAGGCCTGATTTCGATCAGCGTGCCATCCTTGACCAGGCTCCACACCTCGCGCATGTCGTCGTTCTTCATGGCGATACAGCCCTCGGTCCAGTCCAGGGTATGGAAGAACCACTCCGGGTATTCCTCGTCCAGCGGCGTGCCGTGGATCATGATCATGCTGCCCGGCGGTACGCCGGCTTCCTTGGCCCGAGCCAGATCGCGTGCGTTGGGGTAGGAGATGTGCAGAGACAGCTGGTACTTGTCGCTCGGCTTGCGCCAGTCGATCCAGTAGAAACCTTCCGGTGTGCGCAGGTCGCCCTCGCGTTGCTTGGCGCCGTTGGGTTGCTTGCCCAGGGAGATGCGGTACGACTTGATGGTCTCGCCGCGTCGTTGCAGATGCAGTTTGCGTTCCGACTTGAGGACCAGCACCTTGTCCACTGCATGGCTGCTGGTCACCGGCGTGGTGCTGGCCAGGACATCGAGGCTGAAGATCAGGCAGAGCAGGGGCAACAACCAGCGCATCGGGTACTTCTCGGCAAGGGGTCAACGGGGTCGGTAGTGAGCGCGCAGGGCTTGCAGCGGTTCGTTGCGTACCGGGAACAGGTTCTGCCGACGGTCGGCGAAGAAACATTCTAAGGTACGGCCTATGGTGGGGAAAGCCAGCTCCGACCAGGGGATTTCGCTCTCCGTGAACAGCCGCACCTCCAGGCTCTCTTCGCCCACGGCAAAATCGAGGTCGACCAGCTCGGCGCGAAACATCATGTACACCTGGCTGATATGCGGCAGATCGAACAGGGTATAGAGGCTGAGATCGCGTACCCGCGCGCAGGCCTCCTCCAGGGTTTCGCGGGCGGCGGCCTGCTCGACGGTTTCGCCGTTTTCCATGAAGCCGGCCGGCAGCGTCCAGTAACCCCGGCGCGGCTCGATGGCGCGACGACACAACAGCACCTGCTCGCCCCATACCGGCAGACAGCCGGCGACGATGCGCGGATTCTCGTAATGCACGGTGGCGCAGTGGCCGCACACGTGGCGCAGGCGGTTGTCCCCCGCCGGGATCATGCGGCTGACCGGATTGCCGCACTGGCTGCAGAATTTCATGCCCTGTCCTCTGTCGCTGCGTCTAATCTTGCAAGGCCGGCATTCTGGCCGGCAAGCCCGCCATCGAGGCCGGACCGTCCTGTCTTCGGGGTTGGGCGCCCAGGCGCTTTCATGCCATGATGCCCGGCAGAACAATATTCCGAGTATGCCCATGCTGGATGAGTTGCTCCATCGCGTGCGTGGCCATCGACCACGCCCTCTGGAGACCGAGCGCAGCTTTCCCGAGGCGGCGGTGCTGGTCCCCATCACCCGCAGTGACGAGCCTGAACTGGTGCTGACCCTGCGCGCCAGCGGTTTGTCGACGCATGGCGGCGAAGTCGCTTTCCCGGGCGGGCGCCGCGATCCCGAAGACCGCGACCTGATCCACACCGCATTGCGTGAGGCCGAGGAGGAAATCGGTCTGCCGCCAGGGCTGGTGGAGATGGTCGGACCGCTCAGCAGCCTGGTGTCGCGGCATGGCATCCACGTGACGCCCTATGTCGGGCTGGTGCCCGACTATGTGGAATACAAGGCCAATGACGCCGAGATCGCCGCGGTGTTTTCCGTGCCGCTGGAATTCTTTCGCAGCGACCCACGCGAGCTGACCCATCGCATCGACTACCTCGGGCGCAGCTGGTACGTGCCGTCCTACACCTATGGCGAGTTCCGCATCTGGGGGCTGACCGCGATCATGGTGGTGGAGCTGGTCAATCTACTCTATGACGATGCGCAGATTGCCCTGCACCAGCCGCCCGAACATTTCATTCACCTGCGTTGAGAGTCCGTGTCATGAAATACCGTCTGGGATCGTCCCGCGTCGAACTGCACGCCGACAGCTGGGTCGCGCCAAGCGCCGACCTGATCGGCAAGGTGCGCCTGGAGGCCGGTGCCAGCGTCTGGTTCGGCGCCGTGCTGCGTGGCGACAATGAGCTGATCCATATCGGTGAGAACAGCAACGTGCAGGACGGCAGCGTCATGCACACCGACATGGGCTTTCCGCTGACCCTGGGCAAGGGCGTCACCGTCGGTCACAAGGTGATGATGCATGGCTGCACGGTGGACGATTACAGCCTGATCGGCATCAATGCCGTGATCCTCAACGGCGCGAAGATCGGCAAGTACTGCATCATCGGCGCCAACAGCCTGATTCCCGAAGGCAAGGTGATTCCCGATGGCAGCCTGGTCATGGGCAGCCCCGGCAAGGTGGTGCGCGAACTGACCGAGCAGCAGAAGAAGATGCTCGAGGCCAGCGCCGCCCACTACGTTCATAATGCCCAGCGCTATGCCCGCGAACTGGTGCCTGACGATGAGTGATGTGGAAAAGCCGGTGCGTTCGCCCTGCGTCCACGTTTGTGCGCTGGACGAGCAGGACATCTGCATCGGGTGTCAGCGCACGGCCGACGAAATCACCCGCTGGGGCCGCATGGACAATGCCGAGCGCCGCGCGGTACTGCAGTTCTGCCTGGAGCGCGCCCGTGCTTGCGGCCATCTGCTGACGCCTTCCTGATTCTCTGTTCGAGGAAAACTCATGCCCCGTATTGGAACCCCTCTGTCGCCCTCGGCGACCCGTGTGCTGCTGTGCGGTTGCGGCGAGCTCGGCAAGGAAGTGGTGATCGAGCTGCAGCGCCTGGGCTGCGAGGTGATTGGCGTGGATCGCTATGCCAATGCGCCGGCCATGCAGGTGGCGCACCGCAGCCACGTCATCGACATGCTCGACGGCGCGGCGCTGCGCGCGGTGATTGAGCAGGAGCAGCCGCACTATATCGTCCCGGAGATCGAGGCCATCGCCACCGCGACCCTGGTGGAGCTGGAAGCCGAAGGCTTCAACGTGGTGCCGACCGCGCGCGCCGCGCAACTGACCATGAACCGCGAAGGCATTCGTCGCCTGGCGGCCGAGACGCTGGGCCTGCCCACTTCGCCATACCATTTCTCCGACACCTTCGAGGATTACGCCGCCGCGGTGAAGTCCGTCGGCTATCCCTGCGTGGTCAAGCCGATCATGAGCTCCTCCGGCAAGGGCCAGAGCGTGCTGAAGAGTGATGCCGATCTGCAGCGCGCCTGGGACTACGCCCAGGAAGGCGGCCGTGCCGGCAAGGGGCGGGTGATCGTCGAGGGCTTCATCGACTTCGACTACGAAATCACCCTGCTGACCGTGCGCCACGCTGGGGGCACCAGCTTCTGCGCGCCGATCGGCCACCGGCAGGAGAACGGCGACTATCAGGAGTCCTGGCAGCCGCAGCCGATGAGCGCAAAGGCTTTGGCCGAATCCGAGCGCGTGGCGCTGACGGTGACCGAGGCCCTGGGTGGGCGTGGCCTGTTCGGTGTCGAGCTGTTCGTCAGGGGCGATCAGGTATGGTTCAGCGAGGTCTCGCCGCGTCCGCACGACACCGGCCTGGTGACGCTGATTTCCCAGGAACTGTCCGAATTTGCCCTGCATGCGCGGGCCATTCTCGGCCTGCCGATTCCGCTGATCCGCCAGATGGGCCCGTCGGCTTCGGCAGTGATACTGGTCGAGGGCAATTCGCAGCAGACCAGCTTCGCCAACCTCGGCGCAGCACTGAGCGAGGCGGACACCGCGTTGCGTCTGTTCGGCAAGCCCGAGGTCAAGGGCCAGCGGCGCATGGGGGTGGCGCTGGCACGTGACGAATCCATCGAGGCGGCGCGGGCCAAGGCGCTGCGCAGCGCGCAAGCGGTGCGCGTGCAGCTGTGAGCCGGCACGCGCTGTGGTGGCTGGCGACTGTGCCACTGCTGCCATTGGCGCTGCCGCTGGCGGTGCATACCCGGCGTACTGCACTGCGTCTGCCAATCGCCCAGGGCGAGCCTGTCGGCGTTGCCGGAGCGGACTTGCCGGGTGAGCCGCTGCGCCTGCTGCTGATTGGCGAGTCGACCGTGGCCGGCGTTGGTGTGGAAAGTGTCGATCTGGCGCTGGCCAGCTGTCTGGCCGGCGCACTGGCCGAGCGCCTCCGGCGTCCGGTGCGCTGGCGCGCCTGTGGCGAGAACGGCATCACCGCGGCCCAGGCGCACGAGCGCCTGTTGCCACTGGGGCTGGCCGAGCCGGCCGATCTGGCGCTGCTGGTGTTTGGCGTCAACGACACCACTCACCTCACCACGAGCAGGCGCTGGGTGCAGTCGCTGGCCGGAATGGCAGAGGCACTGGAGGGGCAGGGCTGCCGTGTGGCGTTCAGCGCCGTGCCTCCGTTGCAGCACTTCAGCGCCTTGCCCTGGCTGTTGCGGCAGTTGATGGGGTGGCGAGCCAGCCTGCTGGATCGCGAACTGCAGGGCCTGGCGCAACGCCTGGGTGCGCTGCACTGCGTGCTGGATCTGCCGTTCGAGCCGGCTTATCTGGCCGAGGATGGTTACCACCCGTCGGCATTGGGCTATCGGCAGTGGGCCGATGGCCTGGCCGAACGCCTCATTCCGTCGCTGCAGCGTCCGGTTTGACCTTCTCCACCTGCCAGACACGCACGCTCTTCACGCGGTTTTCCGCAGCCTGGAGAATTTCCAGGCGGTAGGGGCCGATCTTCAGGCACACGCTGCTGTCGGGAATGCTTTCCAGCGCTTCGGTGATCAGGCCGTTGAGGGTCTTGGGGCCGTCGCTGGGCAGGTGCCAGCCGAGGATCTTGTTCACTTCGCGAATGTAGGCGGCGCCGTCGATGACCAGGGTGCCGTCTTCCTGCGGGTGGATATCGGGGCTGCGCAGGCTGTCCTGATTGCTGAAGTCGCCGACGATCTCTTCGAGGATGTCTTCCAGGGTGACGATGCCGATCACCTCGCCATATTCGTCGACGACGATGCCGATACGCCGCTTCTGCTTCTGGAAGTTGATCAGCTGGGTCGACAGCGGGGTGTTCTCCGGCACGAAGTAGGGCTCGTGGCAGGCGGCCAGCAGCGCTTCCTTGGTCAGCTGGTTGTGCGTCAGCAGGCGGGCGATCTGGCGCATGTGCACCACGCCCTCGATCTGGTTGATGTCGCCGCGAAACACCGGTAGGCGCGTGTGCGGGGTGCTGCGCAGCTGGCCGACGATGCTTTCCAGGTCGTCATCGAGGTCGATGCCGGCCACCTCGTTGCGCGGGATCATGATGTCGTCCACCGTGACCCGCTCCAGGTCGAGAATGCCCAGCAGCATGTTCTGGCGGTTCTTCGGCAGCTCCGAACCCGATTCACGCACCACGCTGCGCAGTTCCTCGGTGGACAGGCTGTCGCTGGTGCGCTGCGCGGGGTCGACGCCGATCAGGCGCAGCAGGCCATTGCTGATCGCGCCGGTAAGCCACACCACCGGATAGAGCAGGCGCTGCAGCAGGCTCAGTACGCGGCTGGCGGGGAAGGCCACCAGCTCCGGGCGCAGCGCCGCGAGGGTCTTGGGCGTGATCTCGCCGAAGATCAGCACGACGATGGTCAGGCCGGCGGTGGCGATGGCGATGCCGGCCTCGCCCCACAGGTCCACCGCCAGCACCGTGGCGATGGAGGCGGCAAGAATGTTGACCACGTTGTTGCCGACCAGAATGGTGCCCAGCAGGCGGTCCGGGCGGTCCAGCAGGCGGGTCACGCGCTTGGCGCCGCTGTGTCCTTCCTTGGCCAGATGCTTGAGCCGATAGCGGTTGAGGCTGAGCATGCCGGTCTCGGAGCTGGAGAAGAACGCCGAGCAGAGAATCAGGAAGATCAGCAGGCCGAGCAGGTAGCTCGAATGAAGGTCGTCCACGAGGGCTGCCTCAGATGTGCAGAATGAATTCGCGTACCAGCTTGCTGCCGAAGTAGGCCAGCATCAGCAGGCAGAACCCGGCCAGGGTCCAGCGAATGGCCTTGTGACCGCGCCAGCCGAGCTGGTGGCGACCCCACAGCAGCACGGCGAACACCACCCAGGCAAAGCAGGAGAGGATGGTCTTGTGCGCCAGGTGCTGGGCGAACAGATCATCGATGTACAGCGCGCCGGACAGCAGCGACAGCGACAGCAGCGCCCAGCCGGCGAAGAGGAAGCCGAACAGCAGGCTTTCCATGGTCTGCAGCGGTGGGAAGTTGCGAATCAGCCCGGACGGATGCTTGTGCTTGAGCTGATGGTCCTGCAGCAGCAACAGGATCGACTGGAACACGGCGATGGTGAGCATGCCGTAGGCCAGGATCGAGAACAGGATGTGGGCGAGGATGCCGGGGTGCTCGTTGATCGGGTTGATGGTGCCGCTGGGCATGAACTCGGCTGCCAGTACGGTCAGCGTGCCGAGTGGGAACAGCAGCAGCAGCAGGTTTTCCACCGGTATGCGCAGGCAGGCCAGAAGGATCAGCGCGATCACCGCGCCGGCGATCAGGCTGGCGGCGTTGAAGAAGTCCAGATAAAGGCCATGGGCACCGTACAGCTGGTAGAACAGGCTGACGCCGTGCAGGCAGAGCGCGGCCACGCCGAGCAGCGTGAGCAGACGTTTGTCGGGAATGCTGCGCTGAGTCAGGCGCAGACCCTGGTAAGCGGCGGCGCCGGCATAGAGGAGGGCGGCGGCGAGGCTGGGCAGCAAAGGGTGCATAAATCCGTGTAAGGCGAGCCCGAAAGGCGCTGAGTGTGGCACAGAAGGGCGTCTGCACGAAAGACTGCCGGCGGTGTCGGCCGCTCGGCGACTTCGCTATAATCCGCCGCCTGTCGCACACCCGGCGCGCCGGGTCGCCCCTATCGAAGGAACGCGCATGTTCGAAAATCTTACCGATCGCCTGTCCCAGACGCTGCGTAACGTCACGGGCAAGGCCAAGCTGACCGAAGACAACATCAAGGATACGCTGCGCGAAGTGCGCATGGCCCTGCTCGAGGCCGACGTGGCTCTGCCGGTGGTCAAGGACTTCGTCGGCAAGGTCAAGGAGCGTGCCGTTGGCACCGAGGTGTCCAAGAGCCTGACCCCGGGCCAGGCCTTCGTGAAGATCGTCCGCGCCGAGCTCGAAGAGCTGATGGGCGCCGCCAACGAAGACCTGTCGCTCAATGCGGCGCCGCCCGCCGTGGTGCTGATGGCCGGCCTGCAGGGGGCGGGCAAGACCACCACCGCCGGCAAGCTGGCCAAGTTCCTCAAGGAGCGCAAGAAGAAGTCGGTGCTGCTGGTGTCCGCCGACGTCTACCGCCCGGCGGCGATCAAGCAGCTGGAAACCCTGGCCGGCGACCTGGGCGTCAACTTCTTTCCCTCCGATGCCAGCCAGAAGCCGGTGGACATCGCCAACGCAGCGATCCGCGAAGCCAAGCTGAAGTTCATCGACGTGGTCATCCTCGATACCGCCGGTCGCCTGGCCGTGGATGCCGAGATGATGGCCGAGATCCAGGCCCTGCATGCGGCGGTCAAGCCGGTCGAGACGCTGTTCGTGGTCGACGCCATGACCGGTCAGGACGCCGCCAACACCGCCAAGGCGTTCAGCGACGCGCTGCCGCTGACCGGTGTGGTGCTGACCAAGGTCGACGGCGATGCCCGTGGCGGTGCTGCGCTGTCGGTGCGCCATATCACCGGCAAGCCGATCAAGTTCATCGGTATGGGCGAGAAGAGCGATGCGCTCGAGCCCTTCCATCCGGATCGTATCGCCTCGCGCATCCTCGGCATGGGCGATGTGCTCAGCCTGATCGAGCAGGCCGAGCAGACCCTCGATCGCGAAAAGGCCGAGAAACTCACCAAGAAGCTGAAGAAGGGCAAGGGCTTCGATCTCGAAGACTTCCGTGATCAGCTGCAGCAGATGAAGAACATGGGCGGTCTCGGCGGCCTGATGGACAAGCTGCCGTCCATCGGTGGCGTCAACCTGTCGCAGATGGGCAACGCCCAGGGCGCGGCCGAGAAGCAGTTCAAGCAGATGGAGGCGATCATCAACTCGATGACGCCGGCCGAGCGCCGCGACCCGGACATCATCAGCGGCTCGCGCAAGCGACGCATCGCCCTGGGCTCCGGCACTCAGGTGCAGGACATCGGCAGGCTGATCAAGCAGCACAAGCAGATGCAGAAGATGATGAAGAAATTCACCGCCAAGGGTGGCATGGCCAAGATGATGCGCGGCATGGGTGGCATGTTCCCCGGCGGCGGAATGCCGAAATTCTGAAGGCCTGCGCCCCGGTCGATGGCCGGGCGGAAAAAGAGATTTGCAAACCGCCGCATAATCCTTAAAATATGCGGCCTTTCGGGCCTAGGCCCATTTTTAATGTGTGCCTCAAGTTAGCACCGACTACAGGAACGATGTTCACATGGTAACCATCCGTCTTGCTCGTGGCGGCTCCAAAAAGCGCCCCTTCTACCACCTGACCGTGACCAACAGCCGCAACGCGCGCGACGGTCGTTTCGTTGAGCGTATCGGTTTCTTCAACCCGATCGCTGCCGGTGGCGAAGTGCGTCTGTCTGTTGACCAAGAGCGTGCGACCTACTGGCTGGGCCAGGGCGCTCAGCCGTCTGAGCGTGTTGCTCAGCTGCTCAAGGAAGCTGCCAAGGCTGCTGCCTAAGCATCTTTTATGAGTACGACGCCGGCCGTCGCCGAGGATTTGATCGTTCTCGGCAAGATTGTTTCGGTGCACGGCGTCAGGGGTGAAGTGAAGGTGTATTCCTTTACCGACCCCATCGATAACGTGCTCGACTACCGCCACTGGACGCTCAGGCGTGACGGTGAGGTAAAGAAAGTGGAACTGGCCAGCGGCCGCCTGCAAGGCAAGGTGCTGGTAGCCAAGTTGAAAGGTCTGGATGATCGCGAAATTGCGCGTACCTACGCCGGTTTCGAGATCTGCGTGCCGCGCAGCGAGCTGCCGGACCTGGAAGAGGGCGAGTTCTACTGGTACCAGTTGCAGGGCTTGAAGGTCATCGATCAGGCGGGGCAGTTGCTCGGTGTGGTCGACCATCTGTTCGAGACCGGTGCCAACGATGTGATGGTGGTCAAGGCTTGCGCAGGCAGCCTGGATGATCGCGAGCGTTTGCTGCCCTACACGGATCAGTGCGTGCTTTCGATCGATCTGGCAGCTGGCGAGATGCGGGTCGACTGGGATGCGGATTTCTAAGGCTCATGCGCGTAGAAGTCATCACCCTGTTCCCGGAAATGTTTGCCGCCATCGGCGAGTACGGCATCACCAGTCGTGCGGTCAAGCAGGAGCTGCTCAAGCTCAATTGCTGGAACCCGCGGGACTACACGACGGATCGTCACCACACGGTGGATGACCGCCCCTTTGGCGGTGGTCCGGGAATGGTGATGAAGATCAAGCCTCTCGAGGATGCCCTGGCCAGCGCCAGGCAGGCCGCGGGGGAGACGGCGAAGGTGATCTACCTGTCGCCGCAGGGACGCCGCCTGAATCAGGCTGCGGTCCGCGAGCTGGCGCAGGAGCATGCACTGATCCTGATCGCCGGTCGTTATGAAGGCATCGACGAGCGTTTCATCGAGACGCATGTCGATGAGGAATGGTCGATTGGCGACTACGTCCTGTCCGGCGGTGAGCTGCCGGCCATGGTGCTGATCGATGCGGTAACGCGCCTTTTGCCTGGTGCATTGGGTCATGCCGATTCGGCCGAGGAGGATTCCTTTACGGATGGCCTGCTCGACTGCCCGCACTACACCCGCCCGGAGGTGTATGCGGATAAACGTGTTCCCGAAGTGTTGCTTAGTGGCAACCACGAACACATCCGGCGCTGGCGTTTGCAGCAGTCCCTTGGTCGGACCTGGGAACGTCGCGCTGATCTTCTGGATAGCCGCTCGCTTTCTGGAGAAGAGAAGAAGCTGCTGGAGGAATACATCCGCCAGCGGGACGATAGTTAACGTATCGATGGCAGGCCGGGAGGCTTGTCTTAGGAGCGCAGCATGACCAACAAGATTATCCAGATGCTCGAAGCCGAGCAGATGAACAAAGAAATCCCGACTTTCGCCCCGGGCGACACCGTTGTCGTGCAAGTGAAAGTGAAGGAAGGCGACCGTCAGCGTCTGCAGGCCTTCGAAGGCGTCGTGATCGCCAAGCGTAACCGCGGCCTGAACAGCGCTTTCACCGTGCGCAAGATCTCCAGCGGTGTTGGCGTCGAGCGTACCTTCCAGACCTACTCGCCGCTGGTCGACAGCCTGAGCGTCAAGCGTCGCGGTGACGTACGCAAGGCCAAGCTGTACTACCTGCGCGACCTGTCCGGCAAAGCCGCGCGCATCAAGGAAAAGCTGTCCTAAGTTCGGACGCTTCTCGCAAAAAAAGCAGCCTACGGGCTGCTTTTTTTATGCCTGTGGCGTTCTTCTGCGGCGTCCCTTTCTTGGCGCGCCATGCCCGGGATCAGGGGCGCAGGCTGACTTTCAGGCTGGCCTGCGACAGATCGATGTTGTGCAGGCTCAGGCTGCCGAAGCTCTGGCCGGGCGGCGCGTCTTTGACGCGAATATTGTCGAAGCGCAGTTCGCCGATGGAGCTGGGCAGGTTGACGTTGAACGAGCCGTCGGCGTTCAGCGTAGAGCGCAGCTTGCCGGTGTCATAGCGCACGTCGCGCAGGCCGGTTTCGGCGTCCAGGTTGTCCAGTACCGGCATCACCAGCTTGGCTAGTTGCTTGACCGTACCCAGGCCGTCGCCATTTTCCGCGCGCAGCAGCAAGCCTTGCAAAGCGTCATCCAGGCCCTGGGCGCTGACCGAGCTCATTTCGCTGTCGCTGAGCGACTGCATGCCGCGTGGCGTCTCATTCCGGCTGACGCTGCTGGGCGGCTGCAGGCGCTGGATGTCGGCGCTGGCCATCTGGAATGGGCTCATCAGGGCGGCGACCAGAGTGGCGGCCAGGCGCAGGTTGCTCTGTTTCTTCAGCGCCCTGCTCAGTTGTTTCTCGGTCAGCAGGCCCTGCTCCAGCAGCACTTCGCCCAGGCGCTTGCGGCTGATCAGCTGGACTTTGATCGCGGCGTCCAGCTGTGCGGAGGTGATCAGGCCCTTGCTGATCAGGATCTGGCCGAGGCGTGAGTGGTTGTGCTGGGTCATGGCGGGGCTACCGATGAGTGATGGCAGGTTGAAATCATGGGCCTCTTCTCATGGGGTGTCACCCAACCAAGGATAGGCTTGCCTGGCCGTCCGTCGCATGAGTCGAGGTGGCAGTCGGCGGCCTGTTTCGATTGGTGGCAACAGTCGGCGATGGTGACTGGAGCCTCTGCCCGAGCCTGTGAAACACTAGCGCCCCTGCCGTATGTGAAGTGTCCGCATGTCCACTCTGTCCCATCCCATGATCGAGCGATTTCTCGAGACGCTCTGGCTCGAGAAGGGCCTGTCCGCTCATACCCGTGCCGCCTATCGCAGCGATCTGGAGCACTTCAACCATTGGCTCGATGGTCGCGGTCTGCAGCTGCAGTGCATCGGGCGTGATGCCATTCTCGATCACCTGGCCTGGCGCCTGGAGCAGGGCTATCAGGCGCGCTCCACGGCAAGGTTTCTCTCTGGCGTGCGCGGCTTCTATCGCTTTCTGCTGCGCGAAGGGGTTGTCGAAGAGGATCCCAGTCTGCAGGTGGAGCTGCCGCAGATCGGCAGGCCGCTGCCCAAATCGCTGTCCGAGGCGGATGTCGAGGCGCTACTGCAGGCTCCGGATCTGGACGATCCCATAGGCCTGCGCGATCGCGCCATGCTCGAGGTGCTCTATGCCTGCGGGCTGCGCGTCAGCGAACTGGTCGGCTTGACTCTGGAGCAGGTCAACCTGCGCCAGGGCGTCCTGCGTGTGTTTGGCAAGGGCAGCAAGGAGCGGCTGGTGCCGCTGGGCGAGGAGGCCATCGCCTGGATCGAGCGCTACAGTCGCGAGGCGCGGCCGCTGCTGCTGGGTGGCAAGCCGAGCGACGTCCTGTTTCCCAGCCTGCGTGGCGAGCAGATGACCCGGCAGACCTTCTGGCATCGGATCAAGCATCAGGCGAAAGTGGCCGGCATCAGCAAGTCCCTGTCGCCGCATACCCTGCGTCATGCCTTCGCTACCCATCTGCTCAACCATGGCGCCGACCTGCGCGTGGTGCAGATGCTGCTGGGCCACAGCGACCTGTCCACCACGCAGATCTACACCCATATCGCTCGGGCGAGGTTGCAGGAGCTGCATGCCAAGCACCATCCGCGCGGTTGACTGCGCCGTCCGGTCGCCTGCCGGCTGCCTGGCGGTCATCTGTGGTAGGCTGTGCCGATATTTGCCGTCCCTCGTTCGACAGGAGTGTTCATGTCCCTGACCCGTATTCCCGTTGCCCTGGCCCTGCTGCTGGGCAGCGGTATCACCCTGGCTGCCGATCCCGATCAGGCCATCCGCCAGAGCCTGACTTCGCTGGATGCCAGCCTGCCGATCGAGGCCATCGCCGAGAGCCCGATGCCGGGCATCTATCAGGTTCAGCTCAAGGGTGGGCGCCAGCTCTACACCAGCGCCGACGGCCAGTTCCTGATCCAGGGTTACCTGTTCCAGGTCAAGGATGGCCAGGCGGTCAATCTCACCGAGCTCGAAGAGAGCCGTGCGGTGGCCAAGCAGATCAATTCCATTCCGGCCAAGGAGATGGTGGTGTTCGCGCCCAAGGCGCCGAAAACCCATATCACCGTCTTCACCGACACCGACTGCGGTTATTGCCAGAAGCTGCACAGCGAAGTGCCGGAGCTCAATCGCCTGGGCGTCGAGGTGCGTTATCTCGCCTTCCCGCGCCAGGGTCTGAACAGCCCGGCAGCCAAGGAACTGGTCAACGTCTGGTGCGCCAAGGATCAGCAGGACGCCATGAACCGCGCCAAGACTCGCCAGAGCGTAGCCGATGCGACCTGTGACAATCCGGTGGCCAAGCAGTACCAGCTGGGCCAGATGATCGGGGTCAACGGCACGCCGGCCATCGTGCTGGCCAACGGCAAGATGATTCCGGGTTATCAGCCGGCGCCGCAGCTGGCCAAAATTGCGCTGGAGTCGAACTAAGAACCTGCCCACGAGCTGCTGTGCGTCGGCTCTGCTGCGTTAAAAACAGGCTCGGAATGCTCATTTACAACTCGTAAACTGCGCTTCCTCGCCTGTTTTTGCCTTGCATAGCTCTAGCTCGCGAGCTCGTGATCAGGTTCTGTGAGCGGTGGATTGACTAACAAACAGCCGCTTCGTAAGGTGCGGCTCTTTATCCGCGGCCGGGGCATGCTCCGGCCGTTTCGTGCAGTGCTGATGGGGAATTGAGTGTGAAGCCGGTCAAAGTGGGCATCTGTGGATTGGGCACCGTCGGTGGCGGTACTTTGAATGTACTCAAGCGCAATGCCGAGGAGATTACTCGGCGCGCCGGTCGCGGCATCGAGATTGCCCAGATCGCCATTCGCTCGCCCAAGCCGCAGTACGACATTACCGGCATCGCCACGACCAATGACGTGTTCGCCGTCGCGAGCAATCCCGAGATCGATATCGTCATCGAGCTGATCGGTGGCTACACCCTGGCCCGCGATCTGGTGCTCAAGGCCATCGACAACGGCAAGCACGTGGTCACCGCCAACAAGGCGCTGATCGCCGTGCACGGCAACGAGATCTTCGCCAAGGCGCGCGAGAAGGGCGTGATCGTCGCCTTCGAGGCCGCCGTGGCCGGGGGTATCCCGGTGATCAAGGCGATCCGCGAAGGCCTTGCGGCTAATCGCATCAACTGGCTGGCCGGCATCATCAACGGCACCGGCAACTTCATCCTGACCGAAATGCGCGAGAAGGGGCGTGCCTTCGACGACGTGCTCAAGGAAGCGCAGGCGCTGGGCTATGCCGAGGCCGACCCGACCTTCGACGTCGAGGGCATCGACGCCGCGCACAAGCTGACCATCCTCGCCTCCATCGCCTTCGGCATCCCGCTGCAGTTCGACAAGGCCTACACCGAAGGCATCACCCGCCTGACCACGGCCGACGTCAACTACGCCGAGGCGCTGGGCTATCGCATCAAGCACCTGGGCGTGGCCCGGCGCACCGAGGCCGGGTTCGAACTGCGCGTGCACCCGACGCTGATCCCGGCCGACCGCCTGATCGCCAACGTCAACGGCGTGATGAACGCGGTGATGGTCAATGGCGATGCCGTCGGCAGCACCCTGTACTACGGTGCCGGCGCCGGCATGGAGCCGACTGCCTCGGCGGTGGTGGCCGACCTGGTTGACGTGGTGCGTGCGCTGACCACCGACCCGACCAACCGTGTGCCGCACCTGGCCTTCCAGCCGGATTCGCTGTCCGATCACCCGATCCTGCCCATCGAACAGTGCGAAAGCGCCTACTACCTGCGCATCCAGGCCAAGGACCACCCGGGCGTGCTGGCACAGGTGGCGAGCATCCTCTCCGAACGCGGCATCAACATCGAGTCGATCATGCAGAAGGAAGCCGAGGAGCAGGACGGCCTGGTGCCGATGATCCTGGTTACCCACCGGGTGGTCGAGGCGCGTATCCTCGATGCCATCTCCGCCATGGAAACGCTGGATGGCGTGGCTGCGCCCATCGTCCGTATCCGCGTGGAACAGCTCAATTAATCATGTGTCCGCCCGCAGGTCTTGGCCTGCGGGTGCAGCAGAACGAAGGTTTATCCCATGCGCTATATCAGTACCCGCGGCCAGGCGCCGGCCCTGAATTTCGAAGACGTGCTGCTGGCTGGTCTGGCCAGCGACGGCGGCCTCTACGTGCCGGAGAATCTGCCGCGTTTCACCGTCGAGGAAATCGCTTCCTGGGCCGGCCTGCCCTATCACGAGCTGGCCTTCCGGGTGATGCGCCCGTTCGTTGCCGGCTCCATCGCTGACGCCGACTTCAAGAAGATTCTCGAGGAAACCTACGGCGTGTTCGCCCACAACGCCGTGGCGCCGCTGCGTCAGCTCAACGGCAACGAGTGGGTGCTGGAGCTGTTCCACGGCCCGACCCTGGCGTTCAAGGACTTCGCCCTGCAGCTGCTCGGTCGTCTGCTCGACCATGTGCTGGCCAAGCGCGGCGAGCGCGTGGTGATCATGGGCGCCACCAGCGGCGACACCGGCTCGGCGGCCATCGAAGGCTGCAAGGCCTGCGACAACGTCGACATCTTCATCATGCACCCGCACAACCGCGTGTCCGAGGTGCAGCGCCGGCAGATGACCACCATCCTCGGCGACAACATCCACAACATCGCCATCGAAGGCAACTTCGACGACTGCCAGGAGATGGTCAAGGCCAGCTTCGCCGACCAGGGCTTCCTCAAGGGCACGCGTCTGGTGGCGGTCAACTCGATCAACTGGGCGCGGATCATGGCCCAGATCGTCTACTACTTCCACGCTGCACTGCAGCTCGGCGCGCCGGCTCGCTCCGTCGCCTTCTCGGTGCCGACCGGCAACTTCGGCGACATCTTCGCCGGGTACCTGGCGCGCAACATGGGCCTGCCGGTCAGCCAGCTGATCGTCGCCACCAACCGCAACGACATCCTGCACCGCTTCATGAGCGGCAATCAGTACGTCAAGGACACCCTGCACCCGACCCTGTCGCCGTCGATGGACATCATGGTCTCGTCCAACTTCGAGCGCCTGCTGTTCGACCTGCATGGCCGCAATGGCGCCGCCATTGCCAGCCTGATGGACAGCTTCAAGCAGGGCGGCGGTTTCAGTGTCGAGGAAGATCGCTGGACCGAGGCGCGCAAGCTGTTCGATTCGCTGGCGGTGAACGACGAGCAGACCTGCGAGACCATCACCGATGTGTATCAGGAGTGCGGCGAGCTGCTCGACCCGCACACTGCCATCGGCGTGCGCGCTGCGCGCGAATGCCGCCGCAGCCTGGCGACCCCCATGGTGGTGCTGGGTACGGCGCATCCGGTCAAGTTCCCCGAGGCGGTGGAGAAGGCTGGTATCGATGCGGCTCCGGCCTTGCCGGCGCACCTGGCCGATCTGTTCCAGCGCGAGGAGCGTTGCACGGTATTGGCCAACGACCTGCGCACCGTGCAGCAGTTCGTCGCCGCTCACGGCAATCGCGGCAAGCCGCTCTGAATTCCGGTCTGTGAATGCAAGCCGGCGCCCTTGTGGCGCCGGTTTCGTTTCAGCGGCTGAGGAACAAGGCGACCAGGACCATCAGGCCGATCAGGATCAGCCAGACCAGGAAATTGAGTTTGCTGGCGAGCAGAACCGCGGCGCCGCGTGGGCGAAGTGGCGGGTTGTCCTCGAGGTGCTGATCGATGCGTCGAGTCGCCTCCTCCTCGCTCAGCCTCTGATGCAGACAAAGCAGCTCGATGGCGGCCCGGCGCTGACCTTGCTGCAGCAGGCGGCGCACCTCCTGCGGTAACTCGTTCATGTCAGATCGCTCCCTGGTTGCGCAGCTCTTCAATCTGCTGGGCGTCATAGCCGAGGCTGCTCAATACCTCGGCGTTGTGTTCGCCCAGGGCCGGCCCCGTCCAGTGCACCGCGCCGGGGGTGTCGGAGAGCTTGGGCACTATGCCTGGCATCTTGAACGCCTTGCCGTCCGGAAGTTGCGCGGAAAGAAACATCTCGCGGGCGAGAAACTGCGGATCCTTGAGCATGTCTTCGGCCGAGTAGATGCGACTGGCCGGCACCTCGGCGCCTCTGAGTGTCGCTTCCACCTCGCTCAGGGGCAGGCTGGCGGTCCAGCGGTCGATCACCTCGTACAGTTCGCCGCGTCGTGCGTCGCGGCCATCGTTGCTGGCCAGATCAGGGTCGTTCGCCAGATCCTCGCGCCCGATGGCCAGCATGAAGCGCCTGAAGATGGCGTCGCCGTTGGCGCCGATCTGGATGTGCTTGTTGTCCGCGGTGGTGTGGATGGAGGAGGGGGTGATGCCCGGCATGATGTTGCCACTGCGCTCGCGGATAAAGCCGAACACGTCGAACTCCGGCACCATCGACTCCATCATGGCGAACACCGCCTCGTACAGCGCCACGTCCACCACCTGGCCGCTGCCGCCGTTGACTTCGCGTTGGCGCAGCGCCATCAGCGCGCCGATCACGCCCCATAGCGCGGCGATGGAGTCGCCGATGCTGATGCCGGTGCGCACTGGCGGGCGATCCTCGAAACCGGTGATGTAGCGCAGCCCGCCCATGGATTCGCCGACTGCGCCGAACCCCGGCTGATCCTTCATCGGGCCGCTCTGGCCGAAGCCGGACAGGCGCACCATCACCAGTCTGGGGTTCAGTGCGTGGAGGGCGTCCCAGCCCAGGCCAAGCTTTTCCAGCACGCCGGGGCGAAAGTTCTCGATCAGGATGTCGGCCTCCGCCAACAGCTTGCGCAGCACGTCGCGGCCGGCCTCGTGCTTGAGGTTGAGGGTGATCGAGCGCTTGTTGCGTGCCTGAACGAACCACCACAGCGAAGTGCCTTCGTACAGCTTGCGCCACTTGCGCAGCGGGTCGCCGCCATCGGGCGACTCGACCTTGATCACCTCGGCGCCGAACTCGGCGCAGATGCGCGCGGCGAACGGTCCTGCGATCAGGCTGCCGAGTTCGATCACTTTCAGGCCGGCAAGAGGTTGGCTGGGGGCGCTCATGGTGGCTCCTGTGGTTGCTCAGGTGCGCAAGCCTATTGCATTGCCGCCGGCGTGACCATGTGCGAGCTTGCTGGCCAATTGCCGCAAGTGCGAAGAGGTTGGCGCTTTTGCGCGTGCATCCTGATAGGGGCTGCGGTTTAATTCCCGCTGGCGAATGGAAGCGCTTGGCAAGTTCTCATGGATGTTTTCCCCTTCCTGATCTTTCCTTGAAGTCTCTCGTGTCGCCGGCCGTATCTGGTCGTTGACGGCGTCCGCCTGTCCGCTCGACGAGCGGTGCGAAAAGTATCACATGTGATGTATTGCGATATCACATGTGAAGGTCTAGGCTAGTTTCCATGGACAACAAATCATCAGCCCACTACCAGCGTCTTTACCGTCAGCGCCTGCGCGAGCAGGGTCTGGTCAAGAAGGAAGTCTGGATACTGCCCGAGCACGCGCCGCTGCTGGTCGCGTTCGAACGCAAACTGCGCCAGCCTCAGTCGACGCTGGCTTCGATGGAGAAGGAGGAAGGTATGAGCATGCCGCAGGTTTGGACCGCCCAGGCGCTGTATGACGCGCTGGCGGCGACGGAGCTGTTCCACAGCGGGCAGGCCGGCATCGAGCTGATCCAGGGCGCCGACGCCAGCTTGCACGTGACCATGCGCGAATACGGTGACCTGCCGCTATTCATCGCCGTGTTCGGCGAGCAGATCATCGTCGAGGCGCTGCTATGGCCCGCAACGGACGTCAAGGACGCCAACGCCTTCAACGAAGAAGTGCTGCGCACCCACAAGCTGTTCCCGCTGTCGTCCATCGGCCTGGAGAAGATGGTCGACGGGCGCGATTGTTACACCATGTTCGGCGCGCTCAGCTCATCCTCGACCCTGTCCGATGTGGTGTTCGAGATCGAGCTGCTGGCGGACAACGTGATCAAGGCCACCGAAGCCTACGAGGGCTTCCTCACGGCCAGTGCCTGAAAGGAGAAGTGCGATGAACGTCTGGAGCAAACTGCTGACGGCGCTGCGCGGCGGCGCCAATGAAGTGGGCGAGGCCGTGGTGGACAGCCAGGCCCTGCGCATTCTCGATCAGGAAATCCGCGACGCCGACACCGAGCTGCGTCGCTCCAAGGAAGCGCTGGCCGAGATCATGGCCAAGCACAAGCTGGCCAGCGACAAGGTGAGCAAGAGTGCGGCGAGCATCGCCGAATACGAGCAGTACGCACTCAAGGCGCTGGAAGCCGGCAACGAGACCTTAGCCAAGGAAGTGGCCGAGAAGATCGCCAACCTGGAGATCGAACTGGCCAGCGAGCGCGAGCAGGCCGAAGGTTTCGCCGCCAGCGTGGCGCAGCTGCGCAAGGCCGTGACCCAGGCCGAAGGCAACATCAAGCGCCTCAAGCAGCAGGTGGACACGGTCAAGGCCACCGAGAGCGTGCAGAAGGCGCAGATGGCCGTGGCTCAGCGTTACGGCGGCTCGCAAGCCAAGCTGCAGACCGCGGTCGAGTCGCTCGAGCGCATCAAACAGAAGCAGGCCGAGCGTGCTGCGAAGATGGAAGCCTCGGCCGAGCTGGCCGCTACCAGTGCGCCGGACGATTCGCTGGAAGCCAAGCTGCGCGCCGCCGGCATCAAGGCCGACAGCGCCAGTGCCGACAGCGTGCTGGCCAGGCTGAAGGACAAGGCCAAGTCCTGAGCGATGCGTAAACAACGGGGCGCTGGCGCCCCGTTTCCCTAACCCAGGGAAAAGGAAAAAATGGAACTCTTCCTGCAGACAGCGCTGTCATTTCCCACCGCCATCTACAGCTTCCTGCTGTGCGTGGCGGTCATCTATTGGCTGGTCGTCGCCGCCGGCTTGCTCGAGGTCGACCTGCTCGACGTCGAGGCCGATTCGGTAATGGATGGCGCCGGCCAGACCGAAGGCCTTGCCGGCCTGCTCTACAAACTCAAGCTCGACGGCGTGCCGGTCACTCTGGTGCTGACGCTGCTGTTCTTCTTTGGCTGGTTCATCTGCTACTTCATCGAGCTGTGGCTGCTGCGCCACCTGCCGCTGGGCATTTTGCGCTACCCGTTGGGGCTGGTGGTGATCGCCGGTGTCTTGGTCGTGGCCGCACCGCTGTGCGCGGCGATCTGTCGGCCGCTGCGTCCGCTGTTTCACAAGGTCGAGGCGATCAGCAGCAAATCCGTGCTGGGGCAGGTAGCGGTGGTGCGCAGCGGCCGAGTCACCGCCAGCCATGGCGAAGCGGTGCTGGAAGATGGCGGCGCCGGGCTGATCCTGCGCGTGCGTGCCGACGAGGCGCTGGGCTTCAAGCGCGGCGACCGTGTGGTGCTGCTCGAATACCTGGCGGCCGAACACGCCTACCGGGTGATTACAGAAGAAGAATTTCGAGGCGTATAGCCTCTGCCGACAATCCGTACGTCACAGATGGCCGGCAGGCTGGGGCATCGCCGAGCCGGTCTGGAACACTTAGCAAAGGAGTACAGCTGTAATGGAAAACGTCATTCCCTTCCTCGTCGGAGCAGGGCTGGTCGTCCTCTTCGTGATCGCCCTGATCGCACTGTTCAAGGCTTTCTATATCAAGGTTCCGCAGGGCACTGCGCTGATCGTCAACGACATGAGTTCGACGCCCAAGGTGCATTTCACCGGCTCCCTGGTGTATCCGGTCATCCACCTCAAGGAGTTCATGAAGATCTCCCTGATCACCCTGGAAGTCGACCGCCGCGGCAAGGACGGCCTGATCTGCCGTGACAACCTGCGCGCCGACATCACCGTGGCCTTCTACCTGCGCGTCAACGAGACCCAGGAAGACGTGCTCAAGGTGGCCAAGGCCATCGGCGTGGAGCGCGCCTCCGACCGCGGTGCGGTCAACGAGCTGTTCAACGCCAAGTTCTCCGAGGCGCTGAAGACCGTCGGCAAGCAGTTCGACTTCGTCCAGCTGTTCGAGAACCGTCAGGAATTTCGCGACCGCATCGTCGAGGTGATCGGCAACGACCTCAACGGCTATGTGCTGGAAGACGTGGCCATCGACTACCTGGAGCAGACCTCCAAGGTGTCGCTGGACCCGAGCAACATCCTCGACGCCGAGGGTATCCGCAAGATCACCGAGCTGACCGCCGCGCAGAACGTCATCACCAACGAACTGGAGCGCAACGAGGAGCTGGCGATCAAGAAGAAGAACGTCGAGACCCGCGAGGCGACCCTGGCCCTGGAGCGCCAGCAGGCCGATGCCGAGGCGCGGCAGAAGCGCGAGATCGAGACCATCCGTGCCCGCGAGGAAGCCGAGACCCTCAAGGTGCGCGAGGAAGAGCGGCTGAAGGCCGAGCAGGCGCGCATCCAGACCCAGCAGGAGCTGGACATCCGCGCCGAGAACCACCAGCGCGAGGTGGAGGTTGCGCAGCAGAACCGCCAGCGCGCCGTGGTCATCGAGGTGGAGAAGGTTACCCGGGCCAAGGACCTGGAAGTGGTCGCCCGCGAGCGCGAGGTCGAGCTGCAGCGCATCGAGAAGGAAAAGGCGCTGGAAGAAGAGCGCAAGAACATCGCCGGAGTGATCCGCGAGCGCGTGGCGGTGGAGAAAACCGTCGCCCAGGAAGAGGAGCGCATCAAGGAAGTGCGCGAGGTGTCCGAGGCCGAGCGCATGAAGCAGGTGGTAGTGCTCAACGCCCAGGCCGAAGCCGAGCAGGAGCTGGTGCGCCAGGTCAAGCAGGCCGAAGCCGACGAGGCGCGTTCCAAGCACAAGGCCGTGGAAATCAACACCCTGGCCCAGGCCGAACTGGAAGCGGCTGCCAAGAGCGCCGAGGCCAAGAAGAAGCTGGCCGAAGGGATCGAGGCCGAGCGTGCTGCACCGGGTCTGGCCGACGCCAAGGTGCGTGAAGTCACCGCCGCGGCGAAGGAGAAGGAAGGTCTGGCCGAGGCTCGCGTGCAGGCCGAGCGTCTGATCGCCGAAGCCAAGGGCGAGCAGGAGAAAGGCCTGGCCGAGGCGCGTATTCTCGAAGCCCAGGCCTCCGCCAAGGAGAAAGACGGCCTGGCCGAGGCTAAGGTGCTGGAAGAGAAACTCACCGCCCAGGCACGTGGCGAGGAGCAGCTGGGCTTGGCCAAGGCCAAGGCGACCAAGGAGCAGGGCTCGGCCGAAGCGTCGATCCTGCTGGAGCGCCTGAGCGCCGAAGCCGAAGGTCTGGGCAAGAAGTTCGGCGCGCTGGATTCGCTCAGCGACGCGGCCCGAGCTCACGAAGAGTTCCGCATGCAGCTGGAGAAGAGCTTCGAGGAAGCCATGGCCGCCATCGCCGCGAACAAGGACATCGCCAAGGACCAGGCCGAAGTGCTGGCCGCGGCCATGGCCAAGGCGAAGATCGAGATCGTCGGCGGCGAAGGCGACTTCTTCAACTCCTTCGCCAAGTCGCTGTCGGTGGGCAAGGCCATCGAAGGCGTGGTGGGCAAGAGCCCGGTGGTGCAGGACGTGATTTCCCGTCTGCTGGCTGGCAAGGCGGCCGCGCCTCAGGCGCCTGTCAGCACGGGTAATGGCGTGGGCGAGGCCTGACCTTGACTCCCCCGGTATTGCCGGGGGAGGCACGAACCATTCGAACCGCGCTCAATGCTTGTGTAGGAGCCAGCTTGCTGGCGATCGGAGGGTGAGGATCGCCAGCGAGCTGGCTCCTGCAGGCATATTGACCATGGGCTAATGACTGCCCTGATGCCGCCTATCCAGGAAGAACACGATGTCGGACGCACAAACACAGGACGTATTGGACAAGGCCGTTGCCGAAGGTGGCGCCTACGAGGTGCTGCACCGGCGCCTGCAGGAGCAGGGCCAGCGCCTGCGCGCTCTGACCGAGGCGCTCAATGGCCAGCGCCTGGCCGAATTCGGCAGCAGCGCGATGGAGGCCATCGGCCGGGTGCGCATCCGCACCGAGCACAACTGCATCGCCCGCGATATCGTCCAGGTCGGCGAGTGCCTGCTGTTCGGCTACAACGTGTTTATCGGCCTGAAGAAGGAAACCGGCGTCGCCGACGTGTTTTCCCTCTATCGCCTGGTGGAAACCCCCGAAGGCTATGACGCCGAACCGGTGCCGCTGGAGGGCAGTTTCCTGGCCCAGGCCAGTTTCGCCGCCGATTTCAACGAGCTCTACACCTACTACAAGAACACCCGTCTGCTGCAGCTGGCCATCCGCGATGGCAAGCTGCTGGCGAGTTTCCAGATCGGCGAGCGGGTCAGCGACATCCGCGTGTTCCGCTGGTCGATCTCGGTCGATGGGCGCGAAGTGCGCTATATCGACAACCGCGGCGAGCGCGATATCGCGCTGCCGGCGCCGTTCGATTTCGAATGGCAGAAAACCTCCCGCGAAATGGTGGTCATGGGCCGCCATCCGCATCTGAACATCCTCGACACGGTGTTCGTCGAAACCGTCGGCGGCGACCTGACCATCAAGGTCGAGAACAATACCCAGGACGGCCAGGGCATCTACCGCGAGCCGGTGGTGGACAAGACCCAGTCGCTGGACGACGCGCAGGTCGAGTACGCCCGCCTGGGCAGCCTGATCCTGCTCAAGATCCTGCCGTACCGCGAGGAGCAGTGGCGCTACCTGGTGTTCAACAGCCTGACCAACAAGGTCGAGCGCATCGACGCCATCGGCCTGGCCTGCGTGCAGCTGCCGGAAGACCACGGCATCATCTTCCCCGGCGGCTACTACCTGCAGAGCGGCGAGTACAAGACCTTCGAGCAGCCCATGGGCGGCATGCGCTTCAAGCGCTCGGTGCGCTCGCCCAACGGCGAGGACGTGCAGTACATCTTCTACCACCCGGAAGAAGGCCGTTCGGCGCTGTTCACCTACAACATGATCAACCGCCAGTTGCACAACCCGATCTTCGGCCACGGCTATGCGCGCCTGGAGGACGGGCGCATGGTGATCTTCGCCGCCGAGGGTAGCGAGCCGACGCGCATCCACCCCATGCAGATCTGGCAGACGCCGTTCGAGAGCGACGACTACGCTGCCCGCCAGCCGGCGCGCAGCGGCTTCTTCGGCCGTATCGGCAATGCCGAGCTGGTGCGCGGCGTGTCTGATCTGCTCAATCTCAGTCGCGAGATCGACAGCCGCGAAGTGTCGGTGACGCGCTACACCCAGCTGTGCCAGAACACCCGCCGTCTGTTCGACGTCTATCACTGGCTGGGCGATGCCCAGTGCGCCGAGCTGGCGCCGCTGCTGCGCGAGATCGCCGCCACGGGCGAGCTGGTGCTCGACGAGTTCGAGAAGGTCGAAAGCATCCGCCAGCAGTCGGCCCGTGCCATGGCCGAGGCCGAGACGCGGCAGAAGGGCCTGCTGTCGAGCCTGCTGGTGGACAGCTGGGACGAAGTGCGCCTGTTCGTCGACGCCCTCAATGCCATCACCGCCCAGCGCGGCCAGCTGCTGACCATCCGCGACTATCGTTACATCGACGTGGCGCGCATCGACGCCATGGAGACCGAGCTGCTCGAGGCGCAGGAACGTGTGGCGGCTGCCACCTCCGCCTTCCTCGCCAGCGACGCCGCGCTGCAGCCCTACGTGCAGCGCCTGGGCGAGCTGGACGGCCTGGCGCAGAAGGCCGAGACCGTCACCCAGTTGAACGAGCCGCTGGTCGAGATGCAGGACATGGCCGGCAACCTCGACATGCTCTCCAGCCTGATGGCCTCGCTGGCCATCGACGACGCCACCCAGCGCACCCGTATCGTCGAGTCGATCTCCGAGGTCTATGCCCGTCTCAACCAGGCCAAGGCCCGTGCCGAGCAGCGGCGCAAGGGCCTGGGCTCGGCCGAGACCGTGGCGCAATTCGGCGCCCAGTTCAAACTGTTCAGCCAGGGCATCACCAACGCCCTGGCGCTGGTCCAGGACCCGGAGAAGTGCGACGAGCAGCTGTCGCGCCTGCTGGTGCAGCTCGAAGAGCTGGAAAGCCAGTTCGGCGATCATGAAGCGTTTCTCGGCGACATCCTGAGCAAGCGCGAGGAGCTGCTGGAGACCTTCGAGGCGCACAAGCAGAGCCTGCTCGACGAGCGCCAGCGCCGCGCCCAGGGCCTGTTCGACGCCGCCCTGCGCATTCTCGAAAGCCTGGGGCGGCGCACCGCGCGGCTGAACCAGATGGAGGAACTCAACGCCTTCTTCGCCGCCGACCCGCTGATCCTCAAGCTGCGCGAGATGGCCGAGCGCCTGCGCGAGCTCAAGGACAGCGTCAAGGCCGACGACATCGAGGCGCGTTTGAAGGGCGCCCGTGATCAGGCGGTGCGTGCCCAGCGCGACAAGAGCGAGCTGTTCGAAGACGGCGGCAACGTCATCAAGCTCGGCCCGCGCCATCGCTTCAGCGTCAACACCCAGGAACTGGATCTGACCCTGCTGCCGCGCGGCGATCAGCTCTACCTGCACCTGACCGGCACGGATTTCCTCGAACCGCTGGCCAATGCCGAGCTGGAAAGCCTGCGCGACTACTGGCAGGTGTCGCTGGAGTCGGAGTCTGCGCAGCTCTACCGCGCCGAATACCTGGCCGGTGAAGTACTGGCGGCCGCCGAAGCCGGTCGCGACGAACTGAGCCTGGATGGCCTCAAGCAACTGCTGGCCGACCCCGAGGCGCTGACCCGGCGCATTCGCGATTTCGCCGCGCCGCGCTACAAGGAAGGTTACGAGAAGGGCATCCACGACCATGACGCGGCGCTGATCCTCGCCCGCCTGCTGCCCCTGCGCGAAAGTGCCGGCCTGCTTTACCACCGCCCGCAGGCACGTGGCTTCGCCTGCTTCTTCTGGGGCCAGGTGCACGCCCTGGATGCGGCAGCGCAGTGGCCGGAGCGCGCGCGTACCAGCCTGCATATCCAGCAGCTGTTCGGCCGTCGTGAAGGCCTGGAGCAGCTGCAGGCGGAAATCGCAGCGGCCATGGCCAGCTTCGCCGAGGCCCAGCAGCTGGCGCAGCAGGGCGACACCCTGAACGAGGCCGCCGAGTACCTGGTGCAGGAACTGGCCGCCGAGCGCATCGAATTCACCTTCAGCAAATACGCCCGCGAGCTGCTCGCAGCGCTGCAGACGCGTCTGGAAACGGCGCGGGTGTGGGATGGCTACCAGCAGACCCTGGCGCGCCTGCAGGATCGCCCCGCGGCGCAGTGGGCGCTGGTGGACAACTGGCTGCAGGGCCTGTGCAGCCAGGGCGAGCAGGTCGAACTGAGTGGCTACATCGCCGAGGCCGTGGCCCTGGCGCTGTTGCCCGAAGCGGTGAAGCACCGCGTCACCGAGGTCGACCTGCGCTTTGCCGTCGAGGGGCTGATGGGCGATCACCCGCGCATCGCCGAGCAGCGTCTGCAGCTGGCTCTGGACGACTACTTCGCTCGCCTGGGGCTGCATCGCCGGCACTTCCTGCCCAACCTGGCCCGCTACCAGGCGCTGCGCCAGGAAGTGATCAACCGCGAGCGCGAGGCGCTGCGCCTGGCCGAATTCAAGCCGCGGCCGCTGTCGTCCTTTGTGCGCAACAAGCTGATCAACGACGTCTACCTGGGCTTTATCGGCGACAACCTGGCCAAGCAGATGGGCACCGCCGGGGAGAACAAGCGTACCGACCTGATGGGCCTGTTGATGCTCATCTCGCCGCCCGGCTACGGCAAGACGACGTTGATGGAATATGTGGCGCATCGTCTGGGGCTGATCTTCATGAAGATCAACGGCCCGGCGCTGGGCCACGAGGTGCGCTCGGTGGACCCGGCGCAGGCCCCCGACGCCACCTCGCGCCAGGAGCTGGAAAAGCTCAACCTGGCGCTGGAGATGGGCAACAACGTGATGCTCTATGTCGACGACATCCAGCACACCCACCCCGAGTTCCTGCAGAAGTTCATCTCGCTCTGCGATGGAACGCGGCGCATCGAGGGCGTGTGGAAGGGCCGCACCAAGACCTACGACATGCGCGGCAAGAAGTTCTGCGTGATCATGTCCGGCAACCCCTATACCGAGTCCGGTGAGCTGTTCAAGATCCCCGACATGCTGGCCAACCGTGCCGACATCTACAACCTGGGCGACACCCTGGGCGGCATGCAGGAGGCTTTCGCCCTGTCCTATATCGAGAACAGCCTGACCTCCAACCCGGTGCTGGCGCCGCTGGCCACCCGCGACATGGCCGACGTCTACCGCTTCGTCGCCAAGGCCGAGGGCAAGCCGTTCTCGGCCAACGAACTGAGCCACACCTACAGCGCCGCGGAGATCAACGAGATCACCGCGACCCTGCAGCGCCTGATGCAGATTCGCGACGTGGTCGGGCGGGTCAACCAGCAGTACATCGTCAGCGCTGCGCAGGCCGACCAGTACCGCACCGAGCCGCCGTTCAAGCTGCAGGGCAGCTACCGCAACATGAACAAGATGGCGGAAAAGATCAGTTCGGTGATGAACGACGCCGAGCTGATGCAACTGATCGCCGACCATTACCAGGGCGAATCGCAACTGCTTACCAGCGGCGCCGAGGAAAACCTGCTCAAGCTCGCCGAGCTGCGCGGCAATATGACCGAAGAACAGCGTGCCCGCTGGGCGCAGATCAAGCGCGATTTCATGCGCAACAAGGCCATGGGCGGCAGCGACAGCGATGTCGGCGGTCGCGTGGTGGCCCAGCTCAACGACCTGGTGGAGAGCGTGCGCGGCCTGGCCGTGGGCAAGCCGGCCAGCGAGGCGCCGAGCGTACCCTGGGAGCAGTTGCTGGCCGGCCTGGACAATCTCGGCAGGCTGCGCCCGCAGGTGGAGGTGGTCGCACCGCCGCAGCCGGGTACGCAGAAACTGCTGGAAAGCCTGGCCGACAGTCTGGAAAACAGCTTCCTGCCGTTGATCAGGGCGATGGACAAGAAGATCGACATCGATCTGCGTACGCACAACCGCATGCTGGAAATTTCCACCCAGCTGCGCGATCTCAGCGCGCACCTGGGGCAACAGCAGCGTACTGACGTTGCGGACGATGAGGCGCCGTGAGACGAGGTCGGCTGGCGGAGCTGCAGCCGCTGGCGCTGATCGCCGGCGGCATGCTGCTGGTGCAGCTGGTCAATGGCATCTTCGCTGGTGCCCTCAACGTCTGGGGCCTGGTGCCCCGGCACGTCGAGGCGCTGCCCGGCATTCTCCTCGCGCCCTGGCTGCATGGCAGCTGGGCGCATCTGCTGAGCAATCTCAGTGGCCTGCTGGTGCTTGGCAGCCTGTTGCTGCTGCGCTCGCGCCGCGACTTCTGGTTCGCCAGCGCCTTCATCATCCTCGGCAGCGGGGCGCTGGTCTGGCTGTTCGGCCGCACCGGCCTCCATATCGGCGCCAGCGGCTGGCTGTTCGGCTTCTGGGGGCTGCTCCTGGCGCGCGCCTGGTTCGAGCGCAGCCTGCTCGACCTGCTGCTGGCCGCGCTGGTGTTCTTCCTCTACGGCGGCTGGTTCTTCGGCCTGCTGCCGAGCGCCGGCGTCTCCTTCGAGTACCATCTGGCTGGAGCTTTCTGCGGTGTTCTGTATGCCGCGCTAAGCCGTCGCCGCATTCAATGACGAAAAGGGATTTCATATGGACTTCAACCGCCTCGACCAGCAACTGCGCGACAGCCTGGCCGACCTGCGCCTGAGCAACGAGGAGCGCGACGAGCTGCGCCAGCTGGGCAGCGAGCTGAATCAGGATCAGGTGCGCTTTATGCGCAACCGCGCCTTCGGGCTTGCCCGCGAGCTGATGCGCGAGCCGGAGAACGTCGAGCCGGCGCTGAAGTGGCTGGAGCAGGTGATCAAGACCCTCGACAGCGTCGGCAGCGCGCCGCGCGTGGAGCATGCCAGCGCCCATTTCAGCCCGGGCGAGAGCTGTCGGCGCAAGATTCGCGAGCTGTGCCGCCAGGCGCGCAAGAGCGTGGATATCTGCGTCTACACCATCTCCGACGATCAGCTCAGCGAGGAAGTCCTCGCCTGCCATCAGCGCGGCATCGCCGTGCGGGTGATCACCGACAACGAAAAGCAGTTCGACGAGGGCAGCGATATCCAGTGGCTGCGCGACAAGGGCGTGCCGCTGCGCATCGACGCCGGGCCTTTCCACATGCACCACAAGTTCGCCCTGTTCGACGGCCGCCTGCTGCTCAACGGCAGCTTCAACTGGACGCGCAGCGCCACCACCAGCAACGAGGAAAACCTGCTGGTGATCGACCATACGCAGCTGGTGGCCGCCTATACGCGCGAGTTCGACAAGCTCTGGGCCCGCTACGCAGGTAACTGATGAATCACCCTCACGCTCGCCAGCTCCTCGGCTTCTATCGCAGCTGCTACCTGGCCGACAGTCGCGACCTGGATCTGGACAACCTCGGCAAGCTGCCCGCTAATCGCTGGGCCTGGCTCGACGGGCGCGAGGAGCTGGCCAGCGGTGCGCTGACGCTGCTGCCGCTGGCGACCGACCTGGGGCGGGTACTGGCCGAGGCGCAGAATCTGTACCAGCGCGAACTGCAACTGGTCTACGGCGTGCTGCCGATCTGTGGCCCGCTGCAGCTGGAAAGCGGTGGCGCGCAAACGGTCTGCGGGCCGTTGTTCTACTACGAGGCCAGCCTGCAACCGACGGCGGACGGGCAGAGCCAGTTGCTTGCCATCGATCTGCAGCGGGCACACGGCAACTGGCGCCTGCTGCGCCGTCTGTTCGACGAGAGTGGCGCAGGCAGTCTCGATGGCTTGCCGCTGCCGGAGGCCGCACTGGATGCCGTCACGTTGGGCCAGCTGCTGGCATGGGTGCAGCGCAACACCCAGGTTCGCGAAGTCGGCGAGGCGGCGGCCTTCCCGCTATTGGCCGAGGCCG